>NZ_JACJLC010000055.1 GCF_016901955.1 Pseudoflavonifractor phocaeensis | reverse complement strand
AGAGCAGCAAATTTTGGCTGAATGTGCTGAATGACCTCAAAAGCCGGGGTGTTTTGGACGTCTATCTGTTCTGCACTGACGGTCTTTGCGGCATGATGGATGCCATCCGTGCGGTCTATCCCAAGAGCCGTCTACAGCGGTGTATCGTCCACCAGATCCGCAGCTCCACCCGGTATGTCAGCTATAAAGACATCAAGAAGGTCATTGCCGACCTGAAGAAGATTTACACCGCCGTTACCCTGGACGAGGCGGAAGAGAACCTGCGCCGGTTCTCTGATACCTGGCGCAGGCAGTATCCCTCCTGCGTCAAGAGCTGGGAGGTCCTGAGCACTTTCTTTGAATACCCGCCCGAGATTCGGAAAATCATATACACGACCAACATCATCGAGGGCCTGAACCGGCAGTTCCGGCAGATCACGAAAAACAAACCCAGCTTTACCAACGACGATTCTCTGAGGAGGATGCTCTACCTGGCGTCTCAGCGGATTGTAAAGCACTGGCACGTCAGATGTCAGAATTGGGACCTGGTGCTCAGCCAGCTGCAGCTCCTCTTCGCCGACCGCAGCACGGGCTGATCCCCTTTCCTTAGAATTCCCATTGTTATGGTTTTATATAATAGTGAAATGCGTTCCATCAGGTATACAAGGGTAAACCGTAGTTTTTAGATTCAAACGCAATCAATGCATTAAAAAACTGCTATCGTCGTCTTTTTGACGACTTTAGCAGCTTTTTTGTTTCAATTTCTTATTTCCCCTCAAATCAACTGGTTAAAATAGGGAATCAACGCATCGCATATAATAGCTATGTCAGTAACAAATGACAATACACGTTAAGAAAGGAACATAAGTATGAAAAAAATCATCAATGGAAAATGCTATGACACAGAGAAAGCGGAACTTCTTGGCTACTGGTGCAATACAGGGGACACTCGCGACTTCTACCACATTCGCGAAAAACTTTATCGAAAGAGTAACGGAGAATTCTTTCTGTTTGGTCGCGGAGGACCCTGCACCAAATATGCAGTCTCCGAGGGTTCGAACTCGTGTTGTGGCAGCAGCAAGATCATCCCTTTTACTTGGGATGAGGCGCGGAAATGGGCCGAGAAATATCTCGATGGCGACGAATACGAGGAAATCTTTGGCGAGGTTGCCGAGGACGATAGCAAGACTACAATCCCCGTAAGTCTGTCTACGGAGATCCTGAAGCGTGTCAAGCAGAATGCATCCCAGGCTGGTGTGAGTTTGAGTACTTACATTGAGTCGAAGCTTTGATCTTAGACGGATGTACCCGGAAATGGATTTGTAACTACAGCAATGGTGTGGACCTGATAACACATTCGCCCTTGTTGATGTAAAAAAGGGGGGAGCGTTGCAGAACAACCGTTTGCAACGCTCCCAATTTTTTGCAGATAACTGATTGGGTTGCAAGCTTGATTGGTCTCCTGCATCGTGCCAGGAGCCCCAGACATGGAACTCACTCAACAGCAGTTTCACTTGTCTCTCTTTTTCTTTGTATATAAGCATACGGTCAGACTGCGGGTTTTCACGGTTCTTTGTATGGATATTGGCACCTCAACAAACCGATTTAGAGCACAACTTATATTTACATGATGTTATAAGATTCCTCTTCTTAAATATCCGGGCAGTCATCCTCTGTAGTTGCTTTTCACCTCAAATAGAGTATAATTTATTATAAAAATCGGGGCAGACGATACAGTCCCTCTATCAAACATCAGTATGTTGCATAAGAGAGGTACAACTTTGGATCTATCGGAATTGACCACCTATGCGGAAGAAAAATTTCATATTCAAGAACAGCACAAATGGGCGGATTTTCCGGGATTTTCTGTTCTGGTGAATCCGGACACTGGAAAGTGGCTGGCACTGCTTATGCGTCAGTGGGACTTTGAGACTGGGGAAGAAATTCAGCTGTGTGATCTCAAATGCGGACAACAGAATCTTCCGGAACGTCCGGAGCCCTATTTGTCCACTCCATTCCGTATGAAAGGAAACAAGTGGGTGGGTGTCAAATTTAATGATACGACAGACTCCGATGTGGTCTTTCGCCTTTTTGATCTGGCTGTCTACTCGGATCACATGCAGGGCTATACCATTGTACTGGACCATGCACCCACCGAGTCTATGGTGATCTACCCGGATACGCCGCTGCCCGTCCAGCGCACGGTATTTGACCCCGATGAGCCGGATATGCCGCCAAAAATTCGGCAGATGCAGGCGCTCTACGAATATAATGGCGGCCGTTTTGAGGAAAAATGTTGGAATTTCTACCGTCAGGGCAAGTTCATGGAAGATTATGAGGACAACTTACCCTGGACCGGAACATTTCGATGCTATTATCCCACCTACCATGATCTGAATGTCCAGCAGCTACGGGGTTACTTTACTTGGCGTACCCATGTCCGAAAGGGAGACTTTCAGCCTATCGCCACATCACTGGCCTACATTTATCTCTATGAGCTGCTCAACGGAATCGGTGCTCAGTCGCCAGAAGACACCTTTCAAAAGCTGCGGACCTTTGAGATAGGATTTCTGGATTCCGGCTTCGGCGATTCTGGGATGCGAAGCAATCTCCACCGCTGGATGCTGGCATATGCAGTACTCTACCGCTTACCCCCTGCTTTGGTCCAGCAATATACTGACTCAACTATTTGGGTGCAAGATACTGCTCTGGCGTCTCTTCTCTCATCGGAGACAGCTTCCGATGAAGAGGTATTTTCCGCATTATGCGTATTCGGAGAGAAACGGTTGGTACAGTCTCCAGTAATCAAGAAGTTCGGGACGCAGGGAAAACACCTGTTTGCATCATCCTGGCGCCGTGTATCAAAATCATGCTTTCCCAACGGCAGGGGTTTTTTTACAGCCTGTTTTGGACCCAAAAAAGTCTCTACATGGGAGCCCTTTGCCAATGCGATCTATTGGGAATCCCAGAGGTATTCGGATACCGCTTATGTTCTGAATCCATGCAGGGAGTATTATGTTCAAAACGGCACCTGGCGTGAAAAGTGCTTTGATAAACGGAATTTTGATCTGGTTCGATACCGCGCTTTTCTGCATGAAACAGATCGTATTCTGCGAAATCATTTAAAGACCGGCCATTACCTCAAAAGAAAAGTAGGTGAGGCATGGATCACTTCCTTTGTGGAAGCGGCAATTCAAGCGCAACAACAGGCAGATGAGGAGGCCGCACGGCCAAAAATCACCATCAACCTCTCCAGCTTAGAGCAGATCCGTCAGGATGCGAGCGTCACAAGAGATAGCCTGTTGACGGGAGATGAGATGGACGTGGGGATAGAAGCCAGCCCGGAAAGCAGCCCTGCTTCCTTGCCTGCCGGGCCGGATACTGGAAACGAGCCGGAGACCGCAGACAGCGGCAGCTTTGCCCCGCTGGACGACCTGCACAGCACCATTCTTCTCGCCCTCCTTCGGGGCGAGTCTGTCGAGGCCACGCTAAAGGCTCGCCACCTGATGCCCGCCGTGGCAGCCGATACCATCAACGAAGCCCTGTTTGATGAGATCGGCGACAATGTCCTGGAGTGCGACGGCAATACCATCACCTTGGTAGGGGACTACCGGGACGACCTTTTACAACTGCTTGGAGGCAAAACGAATGAATGAAAGACCAAATAAAGTCCCAAGGCGGATGGAACAGGCCATTCTGAACGCCCTGAAGGGGGGTGTAGTTCCCCGGATCGGCCTGCCCTATATCACCGTGGGACGAAAAAATGAGATTGAGGCGCTCCTTCACGATGTGGACATTATTTCGGAGGGCGGCGCAGCCTTCCGGTTTATTGTGGGACGGTATGGTTCGGGCAAGAGCTTTCTGATCCAGGCCATCCGCAACTATGTGATGGACAAAAACTTTATTGTGGCCGACGGGGATCTCTCCCCGGAGCGGCGGCTCCAGGGGACCCGGGGCCAGGGCCTGGCTACCTACCGGGAACTCATCAGCAACCTCTCCACCAAGACCAAACCGGAGGGCGGCGCCCTGACCTTGGTACTGGGCCGGTGGATCAGCAGTGTACAGGCCCAGGCCGTGGGGGAGACCGGACTGGAGCCTGGCGATCCCGCCCTGGCAAAGGCGGTGGACCAGAAGATCTATGCCGTTACCGCCGCCGTCAGCGAGCTGGTTCATGGCTTTGAGTTCGCCCGGCTTCTCTCCCTGTACTACCACGCCTATCTGGAGGGCAACGATGAACAGAAGGCAAACGTGGTCCGCTGGTTCCGGGGGGAGTACACCACCAAGCGGGAGGCCAAGGAGGCCCTGGGGGTCAATCTCATCATCACCGACGACGACTGGTACGACTACCTGAAACTCTTTGCCGTGTTCTTCCGTATGGCCGGATACGCAGGTATGATACTCTTTATCGACGAGCTGGTCAATCTTTATAAAATTCCCAACGCCATCACCCGTCAGTACAACTATGAGAAGCTGTTGGCCATGTATAACGATGCCCTCCAGGGCAAGGCCCGGTATCTGGGCATCGTCATGGGAGCCACGCCACAGGCTGTGGAGGACAAGCGGCGGGGTCTGTACAGCTATGAAGCTCTCCGCTCCCGGCTGGCAGAGGGTAAGTTTTCCCGGCCGGGGGCCCGGGATCTGCTGGGGCCGGTGATCCGTCTGGAGCCGCTGACGCCGGAGGAGATGCTGGTGCTGTGCGAAAAGCTGGCCGAGATCCATGCCGACCTCTACGGCTATCAGCGGAACATCGGCACGGAAGCGCTTGCAGACTTCATCAGGCTGGAATACTCCCGGATCGGGGCGGATCAGAACATCACGCCCCGGGAGGTGATCCGGGACTTTATCGAACTCATGGACCTGCTCTATCAGAACCCTGCCATGACTATGGATGAACTGATGAAATCAGAGGATTTTACCTATGCCAAGTCGGAGGCCGTTTCTGACCAGACGGAACAGAATTTCGCGGAGTTTACGATATGAATGTGTATGAGCGATATGCTCCCTTTATCCAGGATTATATTTACCGTTCCGGCTGGCGGGCCCTGCGTGGGGTGCAGAACGCCGCCGGAGAGGCGATTTTCGGAACAGAGGACAATGTTCTGCTCACCGCCTCCACGGCGTCCGGGAAAACAGAAGCCGCCTTCTTTCCCATTCTGACGCTGCTGGATGAAGACCCGCCCCACAGCGTGGGAGCACTCTATATTGCTCCCTTGAAAGCCCTGATCAACGACCAGTTTGGCCGCCTCACAGAGTTGTGCCAAGAAGCGAGCATTCCGGTGACCCGCTGGCATGGCGATGTGCCGCAGTCTCAGAAACGCAAGCTGCTGCGCAAGCCCGCTGGAATTGTGCAGATCACCCCGGAGTCCCTGGAATCCCTGCTGATCAACAAACACATGGAACTCCCTTCCCTGTTCTGCGACCTGCGCTTTATCGTGATCGACGAAATCCACTCCCTGCTGCGGGGGGACCGGGGACTCCAGACCTTCTGCCTCATTGAGCAGCTGTGCGCAACCGCAGGCTGTGATCCCAGACGGGTGGGCCTCTCCGCCACCATCGGAGACCCGGAGGCGGCGGGGCGCTTCCTGGCGGCGGGCAGCGGCCGGCGGACGGTGATCCCCCGGTTTGACGGAGGCAAGGAGGTGTGGCGGCTGTCCATGGAACACTTCTTTAACACTGCCCCTCAGGCGGACGAGGGAACACCATCCGCACCACCAGAAATGTTCGCCCTTGAGGCACCCACGGACACCGCGCCCAAGGCGGCCGACCCTGGGATCGGCTATATTTTCGAGCACACCCGGGGCAAAAAGTGCCTGATCTTTACCAATTCCCGGGAGGAGTGCGAGGCGGTCTGTCAGACGCTGCGCCAGTACTGTGAGGCAAACCATGAGCCGGACCGTTTCCTCATCCACCACGGGAATCTTTCTGCCTCCTACCGAGAGAGCGCGGAGGGAGAAATGAAGGACGACGACTCCCGGATGTCCGTCTGCGCCACCGCCACATTGGAGTTGGGCATCGACATCGGCAGACTGGAGCGGGCCTTCCAGATTGACGCACCCTTCACCGTCTCCGGTTTCCTTCAGCGCATGGGGCGTACAGGCCGCCGGGGGAATCCGTCTGAGATGTGGTTCGTCATGCGGGAGGACCACCCGGAGCCCAGGGCCATGCTGCCAGAGATGATCCCATGGTATCTCATCCAGGGCATCGCCCTGGTGCAGCTCTACATCGAGGAGCGGTTTGTGGAGCCGCCGCGTACCGGGCGGCTGCCGTACAGCCTCCTGTACCACCAGACCATGAGCACCCTGGCCTCCTGCGGGGAGATGACCCCCGGTGAGCTTGCCAGCCGTGTGCTGACGCTGTCCGCCTTCCGGCGGGTAAGCCAGGACGACTACCGCCTGCTGCTGCGGCATCTGTTGGAGCTTGACCACATCAGCCGGACAGAAAACGGCGGCCTGATCGTGGGCCTCACTGGAGAGCGGATCGTCAACAACTATAAATTTTACGCGGTATTTCGTGAGAATATCGAGTACTCCGTGCGCTCTGGTTCAGAAGAACTTGGCACCATTGTAAAGCCGCCCCCTGTTGGAGACAAGATTGCCATTGCCGGTCGTGTCTGGGTTGTTGAGGAGGTGGACCACAAAAAGCGAGTGGTCTACTGCACTCTGGTCAAGGGGAATATCCCGGCCTACTTTGGCGATGTGGCGGGAGATATCCATACCCGCATTCTGGAGCAGATGTACCGGGTCCTCAAGGAGGACACATCCTATCCATATCTCATGGGCCACGCGGTGTACAGGCTACAGGATGCTCGGAACACCTTTCAGAAGGCTGGCATGGCGGACCTTCCGCTGGTTCATCTGGGCGGAAATATGTGGGCCCTGTTCCCGTGGCTGGGCAGTTACGCTTTCCTGGCTCTGGAGCGGTTTTTAAAACTGCGCTGCGGGCAGCGCCTGGAACTGAAGGGACTGCATTCCTCCCGTCCCTACTACCTCCAATTTACAATGAAAGCCACCGAATCAGAGTTCTTCCAAATCGCAGCAGAGGAGGCCACAAAGGAGTTTGATCCGCTGGAGTTGCTCTACCCTAAAGAAGTCCCTGTATTTGAAAAGTACGATGAATATATTCCGGAGGAATTGGTCCGGAAGGGCTTTGCCTTGGGCGTGCTGGATGTGGAGGGGATGAAACAGCGGGTGCTGAGTTGGTCAAGCTCATCCTTGACCGCGGGATCATGGGAGAATGTTAGATGACCGTGTTACCCGCTAACCACATATAGATACGCAAATCAATGTGCCCCAAAGGTTTCCAGTGTATTGGCCGAACCTTTGGGGCATTTTATATATTGTAACTGACTTGCTGATGATTGTCGTTATATAACTCCTTACATATAATACCCGCACATCATAATCAGATATGATTTGCCAGCACAGCATAGCCCACCTTCCATCGCGTCTTATATACAAAGAAAAGGCGCAAGAAATTGCTCACACCAAGCTCTTCTATGTGCTGCCTATGACTACTGGCACGATGCATCGCATCGACATCGCAATCGCCCCGACAAAAGTTGCATATTATCATCATATTTTAATCATATTATTGCCATATTATATCTATATTGCGACTATTATCACCATATTATCTGCATATTACAAAAAATCTCCGACTGTTCTATTTGCATATTACTCCCATATTATGCCCATATTGTGCACATATTGTGCACATATTGGACCACTGCGCCATCTTACGATTGCTCTTTTGCCCAAACGACAAATCTCCCCTCAGATGAAAGACTTTGCCTACCCAAAAGCACTATAAGCAGTCACTGATCCTGCGCTATTACGTATGCAGTTTCCTCTGTATGTAGTATAAAACGCAGAAAATCGTGCTACATACTTGCCAAAGTATCATTATTTCCTCATTGCAGACAGTTTAAATTCATCGTGCTTGGGTTTCCTCATTATTTGTTCTATCTTTGCAAAAATCGCTGCGTTTCTTCAAAGGAATGCTCTGCAGCAATAGTATGTGGAAACAAAGGACCATTGTGGATATCGGAATGGATAGCATCGGGCAGTAGTCACGACCAAAGTGCGGAGCAACGGAAGCAGAAACAGACCCACAAGTTTCTTTTGTATATAAGAAAAGCCCCGGACTTTCGCCTGGGGCTTCTTACAATGGATTAGGTGTTCTTAGTTTCCCTTTTGCGAAGGCAAGAAACTCTTCCTCGCTCATGTTGCTGTTCTTAACGGCGTCAGCCAACGAGATGGTGCCGTCGGCATACAGTTCCAGGAGCATTGAGAGTTTCCCCTGCACTCTGCCTTGCTCCAGGCCCTGTTCCAGGCATTGTTCCAGTTTTTCGTCGAGCAATGATTGCAACCGCATGTATGCCCCCTCCATTTTGCTGTCCGAGCAAACTTCCTATGAGCTCCTGAGCCATTTCAGACCTATCTCGCCCCATAGAGGCGTTGAGGATCACATTCGTATAAAACACTACTTTCTTCAACCCAGGATGCGCTCCTCTTTCGCCGTGTCAATTTCAGCATCGGTCATCTGCACCTCTGGTGCTCCGATCACGCTCTTGATCTGTTCCCATGCAGCCTTTTTATCTTGCTTTGCCGGGACGATTTTGGCGATAATCTTCCCGTTTCTCGTAATCATAATTTCCTGCTCCTGCGCCATGCTGACATACTTTCCGGGGTTTACTTTCAGGTCGGACAAAGAGATCTGCGTCATGTCCATTCTCCTTTCGGGAGGATGATATTGGCTAACACGAAGCACCGCAACGGTCTTTAATGGGCTTTCTTGGTGGTCTGGGACGTAGGACACCAGATAGTTGTCCATTGACATAATCCACAGATTCCGGCTGCACCAGGGCTCCCTGTCAAAAAACCGGAATTGCTCCAACATCTTGTCAGGTTTGAGGATAGATTCCTCTAAGCGATCCAGCTGGCTATCAGCATTTTACACCGACCGCAGATGAACGGCAATATAGCGACTGAAAAGCCAAAAAGAACGGGCGGCCCATGCTTCTCAGCGCAGGCCGCCGATCCATCCTGCTAAATTCCCTGGATTGAGTTCCGCAGCTCCACCGGAGAATCAGATGGGCCGATGGGCCAAGGTTCTCCTGCAGCAGTTTGGAAAATCGGCTCTTGTCCCGTTCCCGCTTTGCTGTCTCCAGATAGGCCAGCATCATCTTGGATAGGGCATCCTCATCGACGCCTAACTTTGTGGTTAACTTCCGGAAAATGGTATTGGTCTGGACACCTCTATTTTGGCAACATCTTCGCAGCACGCTACAAGCAAATCGTGCATAAGATAGGAGCTCTCCCTGGCCAGTTCTCTGCTCTTGCTTCAGTCAATCCTCATAGTGTCCACGGCATGACAACACGATAATGCTGTCGTTTTCAACGGTATAGACGAGCCGGTTCGTATCGTCAATGCGCTTGCTCATGCCTTTGATCTTACGCAGCAGCTCCGCTTTCCCCATGCCTTGCACTGCTCCATCACGCTGCAGCTCCCGGAGCAGCTTATTGATCCGTTTCAGCGTTTTCTTATCCTCTGACTGCCAGTACAGGTAATCCGCCCAGGCGTCAGGCGAGAAGGTAATGTTATGTGCCATCGCCCTCCATCGCCTCCAGTTCCTCCATCGTCTTCACAATCCCAAAGCCGGCGCGCACCTGCTCCAGACCTCTCTCCAGTTTCCCGAGATAGGCGGCATTCCGCTCTGCTTTCTCCAATTCATTAAACCGTTCCTCGCTGATAATCACCACATTTTTTTCAGCTTTTCTGGTTACAATTACCGTCTCTCCTCTGTCGGTCACTCTATCGCAGAACTCCTTCAGTCGGCCACGGGCAGTCGAAAAGTTGATTGCAATCATAGTACACACCTCCGCTCCATATTATGCACCATATCTTGTACTATATATTGTACTATACAAAGATAACTAAAGCAAGCACCAAAGAGAAACCTTAAGGGAGTTCCTGTCGAAAACATCTTGACATACTCCCACAGTTTACGCCGTAGGCTTTCCTATCTGTATTTTGTAACCCCTGGCCTTTTGGCATGGGAAGTGCCAATGTATCACAAAGCGAGAGCACATTCACTGCGGTCCCCATTCCTAAATACGAAGAAAAGCTGCCGTGGATTTTCCTTTGCCGGGCCCGCCCTGCCCTGCTTTATTCTTCCGCTCGATGCTGGATGTTTAACACAACATCGGGCCAGAAGTCCAAGACAGGGCCAGGAATGCTTGGGGCAAGGCGCATCCGCCGTCTTTTCCTCGCATATAAGTATCCAAAATTCTTTTTTGGATGCGCATGCCATACAGATGGTTTCCAATTTGGAGCTAATACTTGGTGACAGAAAAGTCTGTCGTAAAATAGAAAGGAAAGGGGCCAAACAATGGAACAGCAAAAGAGCAAAAAAGGGACACCGCCGCCTCGCTATGACGAGGCGTTCGAAGCCGGCGCGGCACGAATGGTAACCGAGCAAGGTCGGGAGCCCAGGTAAGTAGCCCGAGACCTGGGCATTTGCATTGACACCCTGCGCAGCTGGCTAAAGAGCGCAGGGCTGCAGTTGGGCCAGGTCAGCCGCCACAACCGGGAGCAGCAGCGCAGAGCGGTATCGGTTATCTGATGGAAACGACCGTCGATTGTAAATATGGAATTATAACCGGAGTAGACGTGTATCCGGCGAATGAAAAAGAGAGTTTACTGGTTCTGCGGCATCTGGAGCGGCAGATTCAAAATGGAGTTCCAATGCAAAAGATTGCCTTGGACCGTGGTTACGATACGGGTGCTGTTCATCGTGGGCTGGAGTTGCTGGGCATTACCGGATATATTCCTGCGATTCAGTTTTGTAACTCTCCGGAAAAGTACGGCTTTTACTATCTGCCTCAGGAGGATGCGTTTTGCTGCACGGAAGGTACCAAGCTTGTCTACAAACGATTGAACTGCAGCCAGACAACGGGAAAATATTTGCGATGCTATCAGGTACAGGATGACACTTGTAAGTTCTGTGAGAGAAACTCGATCTGCTTTAAACAAACAGGTATCCGGCGCAGAATCCTTGGAAGCAGCTGCTATCCCGCCTTTTATAGAGGGCATGAACGTATCGGCAGTGATACCTACTGGCATATGATGCGTTTACGTAAAATATGGGCGGAAGGCTCATTCTCCGTACTGAAACGAGAACACGGCCTGTCAAAGATTCGGAAACGGGGCATTCCAGCTGTGACAGAGGAATGTCTCTTAGCTGTCATGGCATTAAACCTAAAAAGGATAGTCAAAGCTATCCTTTTGTTCTCATATAAGCTGTAAATCCGGGCTAAAAAACATAAACTTTCAATCTAAAATTCTCTTTTGTCAACAGGTCCAATAAGTTTCGCAAAAACAAAAAAGACATGGTTTGCAGATCTCTGGTAGAATGAAGTCGCGACACACCATTCGAAAGGAGACAGCAAACCATGTCAGAAAAGATTGTACAGCTAAACGAGGAAGTAATCAGGGGGCAGCTCAAGGAGTTGGTGCGAGGCAGTGTGGAGGAAACGCTCAACGAGCTGCTGGAGGCCGAGGCAGAAAAGTTGACCCAGGCAGCCCGATACGAGCGTAACGAGCAGCGCCAGGGCTACCGGAGCGGCCACTATAGCCGCAACCTCACCACCACTTCCGGGGATGTCACCCTCAAGGTACCTAAGCTCAAGGGAATCTCCTTTAAGACTGTCATTATTGAGCGGTATCGCCGCCGGGAGAGCAGCGTAGAAGAGACGCTCATTGAGATGTGCGGCGGAGATTGGTGGAGCTGCACCAAAAGTATCCCGTTCTGGGGCTGGACAGCCTGTACCACCTGCTCAAGCCGGAATTCGGGTGTTCCCGCAAGCGGGTCCACCGCCAGATGCGGGTTGCCGGGATCGTTTCGGCCAGACGCCGGGCCTATTGGGTCACAACCAACTCCAGGCACAACCATCCGCCCGCGCCCAACCTTCTGAAGCGAAAGTTCTGCTTTGAGCGTCCAAATCAGGCCTGGGTGGGCGATATCACCTACATTCCCACCGGGGAAGGCTGGCTCTACCTGGCCATCGTAAAGGACCTGTGCACCCGGAACATCGTGGGCTATGCCTTTTTGGAGCGCATCGACACTCCTCTGACGCTGGAAGCCCTCCGCATGGCGGTACGCCGCTGCAAACCGCCCAAGGGGCTCATCTTTCCACAGTGACCGGGGCGTCCAGTATTCGGCGTCTGCCTTCCGGGCGCAGCTGGACGCCTACGGCATCCGGCAGAGCATGTCCCGCAAGGGCGATCCCTACGACAATGCCGTGGCGGAGAATTTCTTCAGCTGCCTCAAGTGTGAGCTGATCCACCTCAACCACTACCCCACCAGGGACGGCTCTCAGGCTGATGTGTTCGCCTATCTGGAGGCCTTCTGCAACACCGTCCGGCTGCATTCCGCACTGGGTTGGCTGTCTCCGTCGCAGTTAGAGGCAGGCCTCCTGGCGTCTCAGGCAGCACGAATGAGCATTAAGCTGAAAATCGAAGATTCATTCTGTTTTTCCGGTATTTTCGTGTCTGTTTTTCCGGGACGGGCTCATTTTTAAAAATTTTTTCCGTCAGGACAGCAGGTCAAGTGTCAGGGGGAGAGAGACCGAAAAGATCCCAGCCGCCCCCTCGGCGATCTCATACTTGTCAAATATAATGTGTACCAGGCCGTCCTGGACATAAAAATTGAAGTCATTCATCGTATAATCCAGATCGTACACGTTCTCCAGAATATCGCTCCGGGAGTCCAGCCAGGGGTACTGTTCCACCAGAGCCTGGACAATGAACTCCTTGAGCTCCTCCACGCTGTCTACAGACACCAGGTCACTCAGGCTCAGCTGCTCCCCTGTCTGGGGATCGAAGATATAGCACTCGTTCTCCCCGGAAACCACCCCGCCAAAGTACATACTGTTTTTCAGTCTTACGCTGAATATCTGCTCCGTGGAGTCGTGGACAGCGGCGGAGACGACATAGGAGCAGGTATCCCCGGGGAGGGTCTCCCGCATCTGGGCGGCAATCTCAGGCAGCTCGGCCAGGAGCTGATTGTCCGGGGAGAAAAATTCCTCCTGCTTGCGTTGGAAAAATTCATTGATAACGGCATAGCCCCCGGTGGCGTCGGCAAAGACAGGGATCTCAAAATAGACCTCTGCGTTGTCAATGGGGGGAGTCAGGTCAGTGCGGACCACCTCGGGCTGCTGGGCGGAGAAAGCCTGCTGGGTGGGCTGTACCGAGGGCGTGGGCACAGCAGTGGCCTGCGCCGAGACGGGAGCCTGGGGCTGGACCACCGGGGTGGGCGTGGGGACAGCATGGACGGCAGAGTTGTTCAGCACGTTGGACAGCACCAGGCCGCCGCCCCCCAGGGTAATCACTCCGGCCAGCACCCCGGCGATCACCTTGGCGGAGATACCGCTGGCCGCCGCGGCCATTCCCGCAGTGCCGGCAGCTGCCCCCGCCGCCCCAGCGGCGGCGCTCTGCCCAGCCGCAGTCCCGGCGGCGGCAGTCTGAGAAGATGCGGCGGCCCCTGCGGCAGAGGCCCCCGCGCCCCCGCCGGCTGCCGCCAGGGAGGCCGACACCACCTGGTGGGCCATGGCCTGGGCAGCGGCGTTCCCCATCCCGTGCTGGGCCTCCACCCGCAGGAAGTAGAGCAGGAAGGGAATGGGCGACAGGCCGTAGAGCTTGACCCCCTGCTTCTCGTAGCGCTCCACCCCGGCCTTGATGGCCTTGCGGGCGTAGTTGAGACGGCTCTTGACGGTGCCCTCTGACACCTCCATGGCCTGGGCAATGTCCTTGACGCTCATCTGGTCATAGTAGTAGAACAGCACACACATCCGCTGCTCTGGGGGCAGGCCATCCACCAGCTCCAGAATCATGCGGCGGGTCTCCTGGTTGTCCAGGGCCTGGTCGGGCACCCGCTGCTGGTCCAGATCCTCCACCTGGTCCAGCATGCTGTTGCCCTCCTCATCCTCGGGGATCTGCCAGACCTGCCCCCGCTTGCTGAGCAGGCGCCTGCACTGGTTGGCGGTGATTCCACTCACCCACCCCCAGAAGGCGTTGGGGTCCCGGAGTTTGTCCAGGCTGGTCAGAGTGATAATTAAAATGTCCTGGGTGGCATCCAGGGCGTCCTGCTCCTGTTTGAGCATCTTGCGGCAGTGGAAGTAAATCCGGTTCTGGGTAATGCGCACCAGCTCTTCCTGCGCGTAGGGGTTGCCCTCTCTGCACCACTGGATCAGGCTGGAAAGATTGTACTTGTCCATCCTCTCATCCTCTCTGAAAACGTCTGGCGCTCTGAGGCATTACCCCTGCTCCCCTGTTCCGGTATCAGGATCCGGCGTCTGCCCCTCTGCCTCGGCATCCTGATCCTGGCCCTGCTTCTCTTGGGTGTCTCCCGACTGCGTTTGATTGGGGTACGACACCCGAATGGTATGGGCTCCCGCATCCGGGGAGCCGCCCTGGGCCTCAATGATATAGTCCACCCCGGCGGTAAAGCCGTCAAAGCTGTAATTCTCTTTCATGCGCTCGGCCGCTCAGGTGGCATAGATGTCGTTTGGCTCATTCTCAGCCCACTTGATATTTTCCACACAAATCCTCCCGTCCGCCAGGGCAGTGAGCTCATAGTCGGGATATCCGGCGGAGGAGTCATAGCGATACTCTCCAAACTGATAGCCGTCGGTGGTCATCTCCTGGCAGGCCGCCCGGATCTCAGACACCTCGTAGCCGGGCAGGGTGATGTACTGCTCCTCAAATTCCCCGGTCTGGAGCAGGTTCTCCAGGTAGGCCCGGATTTCCTGGATGTGGGCCTCTCTCCGGGCCTCCTCTTCCGCCTTCTGGGCCTCTTCCTCTTTCTGCTGCTGCGCCTTCTCCTCCTTGATGGCATGCCGGTGGTTCATCTCCGCCGCCACGTCGTCCCGGCGGAACTCAAAGCACATATCCCGGAATTGGAAGGAGCCGTAGGCGAACTCGGGGTGCTGGGCGATGACGGCGTCAATGACATCCCGGCTGTACTTGGACAGGGTGTAGGAGTCATAGCCGGAGCCGGACAGGTCAATGGTGAAGTAGCGCGCGTCGTTCAGCTCCTGGTCGGAGAGGGCCTGGAGCCCGGCCTGGGTCCAGGTGGGGACGTTTGCCAGGGCGGGGGCGCACAGGGCCAGGATGGCGTCCACCTGCTCCTGCTCCTGTGCCTGCTCCGCCTGCTTGAGCTACTCGTTGGTGTCGGGCAGGTCGGCGTCGTCGTACCTGGTGCTGGTGCAGACCCGGTCAGAGGTCCATCTGCTGTGGAGGTTTGCCCGCATATAGCTGTCGCTCTTGAGGAAGTAGTCGTAGCGGACATAGCCCTCCCGGTCGGGGACGGGGTCGTCCCAGGTGGCGTCCACGTGGTACCACTGCCCGTCGATCTCCACCACGTTCCAGGCGTGGCTTCCGGTGGCATACCCGGAGACATACTCGCAGGGGATGCCCGCCCGCTGCATCAAAAGCTGGTAGGCATTGGCATAGCCGGAACAGACGGCGGTGCCCTTCAGCAGGGCCCCCTCCGCGGTGTAGGATTCCGAGGGGATGGTGCCCTGGCGATAGTTGTCGTAGTCGTAGGCACAGTTGAGCACCAGGTAGTCGTGGAGCACCTTGGCGATATCATAGTCGCTCATGCCGTCGGTGACCACCTGCGCCAGGATCTCGTCCGCCTTCTCCATGGCGGCCCGGGAGGCCCCGTTGGCGGCAGCGCCGCCGAGGTAGTTGATGGTCAGGTACAGGGACTTGCCGCTTATGTCCATGGTGCCGGTGATGTATTCCACCTGATAGGGGTTCTCCCAGAGGACATCTGCCAGCTCCCGCGCCAGCTCCCTGGCGTCGCTGAGATCCACATCATAGTCCGTCAGATCCACCCTGCTGTAGCCGCCAATCAGGGCGGCCATAATGTCGGCCGCCAGGGCCTGATTGCCGGTTAGGGTAAGCTGATCCTCCTCCGGCGGGGTCTGCTGGCTCTCCCCGACCTTCCCCCCGTTCAGATGCCGCCAGAGGCAGTAGACCACGTCGGACCGGGGACAGCTTGCCTTGGCGGTGAAGCTCAGACCGTCGGTGAGGCCGCTGGACTGGGCCCAGGCCACGGCGGCGGAGGACCAGTCGTCCCCGCCGGCCTCCTCCCCGGCGAAGCGGCACAGGAAGGTGAAGATCTGGTCGTAGGCCAGGGTGCCGGTCAGGTCGAACCGGCCGCCGCCGGTGCCGTTGGTGATCCCCTGCTCCACCGCCCACAGCACGGCGTCATAATAGTAGGCGTTTTTATCGGTGACATCGCTGAACACGGAGAGGGAGGACCGGGGGTCAGGGGATCCGGCGGCCCGCCACAGGAAGGTCACCGCTTCCGCCCGGGTGACGGTTCGCTCAGGGGAAAAGGTATTGCTGCCGGTGCCCTGGGTCACCCCTTCCTCCACCGCCCAGGCCACCGCGTCGGCAAAGTAGTCGGTGGCCTTCACATCGGTGAAGCCGGTCTCCGGGTCGATGGAGGGCTGGTCGGCGGAGGTGGTCAGGCTGTCCAGCACCTTGCTGGGGGCATAGCAGATGGGATAGTTGGTGCCCCGGCCCTGGGCGCCGCCGTTGTCATAGCCCCAGGCCCACAGGGAGCCGTCGGTTTTCAGGGCAATGGTGTGGATGCCGCCGGTGCTCACGGCGGCCACGCCGTCCAGCAGCTTGACGGGTACGGTCTGGATGGGCCTGTCGTTGCCGCCGTCAAAGCCCAGATAGTCGGAGTTGTTGGAGCCCCAGGCCCACAGAGTTCCGTCGGTTTGGACGGCATAGGCGGTAGCGGTGGAGTTCAGGGAGATGGACACCTGGGTCACGTCATCCAGGATCTTCTTGGGCACGCAGGTGCTCTCCTTGGTGCCCTGGCCCAGGGTGCCGCTGCTGTTTTCCCCCCAGGTCCACAGGGAGCCGTCGGTCTTGATGACGGCCATGCAGGAGTTACCGCACTCCACTTGGGCCACGTTGTCCATGACCTTCTTGGGGGTGAGCTGGGGCTCGGTGCTGGAAAACAGGCCGGAGCCGGTCTTCACCGGCTCAAAGCCCAGCTGGCCCGCCCGGTTGGAGCCCCAGGTCCACAGGGAGCCGTCGGTCTTGACGGCGGCGGCAAAGTCGGCTCCGCAGCTGACCATGGCCACATTGTCCATAATTTTCTGGGGCACGGCGCTGTCCCGCTCGGCGCCGTTGCCCAAGGTCCCGTCGTAGCCGTAGCCGAAGGTCCACAGGGTGCCGTCGGTCTTGACCACGGCGGTGAAGTTGCCGCCGCAGCTCACCTGGGCCACATCGTCCATGACCTTCCTGGGGGTAATCTGGAGGCCCTCCTCCCTGACGCTCAGCTGGCCGCTGTAGGTACTGCCCCACATCCACAGGGAGCCGTCGGTCTGGATGGCGGCGGTCTGGTTCCATCCGAAGTCCACCGCCGCCACGTCGTCCATCACCTTGGTAAACTTGTTCTGCACTCCGGTCTGCTCGTCGGGGGTGCCGATGCCGGAGTTGGTCTGCTCGTAGCCCAATTGATACCCGTTGTTCAGGCCGCAGGTATACAGCTCGCCGGCGTCGTTGATGTAGGCGCTCAGGTAGCTGCCGGCGGCCAGGGAGGCCTGCCCGGCAGAGCCCGCCGCCCGGGCGGGCAGGGCCCCCACCAGCAAAACCAGGGCCAGCAGGAGGGAGAACACTCGTTTCATCTGTTCTTTCATCCTCAGATCAATCTCCATTTTCATCGGCAGGCAGACTGTCGTTTTTTGATCTGCGAAGCGTCAGGCCAGCTGCTTCCACAGGCAGTATACCACGTCGGCGCGGGGGCAGCTGGCGGCGGCGGAGAAGCTCAGGTCGTCGGTGAGGCCGCTGGACTGGGCCCAGTTCACTGCGGCGGCAGACCAATCGTCGCCATCGGCGCTCTCCCCGGCGAAGCGGCACAGGAAGGTAAAGATCTGGTCATAGGCCAGGGGGTTGGACAGGCCGAAGGCCCCGCCGCCCACGCCGCTGGTGATGCCCTGCTCAGCGGCCCAGAGGACAGCCTTGTAGTAGTAGGCGCTGGTGTCGGTGACGTCGGTAAAGGGGGAGGTCATGGAGGCGGGGGCGGGAGAGCCAGCCGCCCGCCACAGGAAGGTGACCGCCTCGGCCCGGGTGACGGTGTTGGCGGGAGAGAAGGTATTGCTCCCGGTGCCGGTGGTGACCCCCTGGTTCACCGCCCACTGCACTGCGTCGGCGTAGTAGTCGTAAGTGGTCACGTCGGTGAAGCCGGCTACCGGCTGGGCAAAGTGAATGGTGGCCTGATCCAGGCCGTCGTTCAGGCCGCCCAACTCGATCTGGCTCCACTGGAGGGCGGTACCGCCGTAGTAGACGTCAGTCAGGCTGTCGCAGCCGTAAAAGGTGCCGCTCTCAATAAAGGTGACGCTGGCGGGGATGGTGACCGTTTTGAGGCCGGTACAGAACCGGAACACATCCCGCATCTGGGTCACGCCGTCGGGGATGACACAGTCCTCCAGGCTGATGCAGTCCTCAAACAGCCGCATGGGCAGGGTCTTGATGCCGTTGGGCAGGCGCACACTGGTCAGGCTGGTGCAGTAGCTGATGGCCCACTCGCCCAGATAGGTCACGCTGTCGGGAATGTACAGGCTGGTCAGGCTTTTGCAGTTGGACAGGGCCGAACCGTCCAGGGTGGTGACGCTGCTGGGCAGGGTCAGGCTGGTGATGCCGGAACCGGCAAAGGCGTCGCGCCCGATGGTAGTAATCCCCTCGGGGAGGGTGACGCCGGTTAGGGAGGAACAGGTTTGGAACGTCTCCCGGGGGATGGAGGTCAGATTCTTGCTGAGGGTCACACTGGTCAGACCGCTGCACCCGGAAAACACCCCTTGGTCCAGGGAGGTGACACTGTCCGGCAGGACCACCTGGGTCAGAGACCGGCAGCCGCCAAAGGCCTGCCGCCCGATGGTGGTGACGGTGTCGGGGATGGTGACGCTGGCCAGATCGCTGCGCTGATTGAAGGCGTAATCCCCGATAGCGGTGACGGGCACGCCGTAGATTTCAGAGGGGATGACCGCCTCGGTCACCGTCTCGTCGGACCGGGTGATGGTTCCGGTGGCGGCGTCAAAGTAGAGCTTGCCGCCGGGGACGTCGTAGGTGAGGTCGGCCGCCTGGGCGGGAATGGCCAGGGCAAGGGCCAGTGCCAGGGTCAGAACCAGGGTTAGGAGTCTGCGCGTTTTCATGGGACAACTTCCTTTCTATTTTTGATTCTAATAGATAGTGCATCATCAGCGCCGATCGGTTTTATCAAAATAGAAAAAATTTTTGGGGTGGTGCTGTCAAACCATCTGAATACCATCCCGATTTGCAGCGGAGTTGTTCAGGAACAGTATATCACAGCCGGGCTCGTAATTCCATACCCTTGCCGGCCGCCCTTCCCGGATCGGAGCTGCCCTGGGCAAAAATTTTTAAAAATATGAAAAACCTTCCCTCTCTGATTTGTGGCTGGGTACACAGAAGGCCAAACACAGGGCTGAAACCAAAAACCACAATGAAGCATCGCCCGAGCTGAGGTCTCTGGTCCTGGCCGCCTGCGCAGGGGCGGCGCTATTACTCTTCCTCGCCCCTCCCCGGTCCTCACCACTGGAAATAGGCCTTATTTCAGCGCTGCCCACATCAGCAGCCGCGTTCGCGGGTAACCGTCAAACCGGGGGCAGCAGAAGAGCCACGGCATCTGCCGTGGCTCAAGTAACACCAGGTTATCCGTTTGCTTTGCATTTTACCGGTGCCTGAGCAGGGATTAGTTTCTCAGCCCAGGCTTTATCGGCTATCTGTGCCAACTTGGGGGCACTCTCCAGAACCCACAGCAAGTAGCGGTAAGGATCCAGGCCGGTTTCCTTGGCGGTTTCAATCAGACTGTAAAGGACAGCGCTGCTCTGTGCCCCACCCGGGGTATTGCAGAACAAGAAGTTCTTCCGGCCCATCACAAAGGGCTTTATGCTGCGCTCGGCGCGGTTGTTGGTCAGTTCCAGCCTGCCGTCCTCCAGATAGCGCACTAGATAAGGCCACTGCTCCAGAAGATCGTGCAGCACCTTGCCCAGGGCGGATTTGGGTGCGGTTTGAGGCTTCAGCCCATTTGCCCATGCCAACAAAGCCCCCAGAACGGGTTTTCCCTGCTCCAGACGCTTGGTAAATCGTTCTTCCGCGTCAACGGGGCAAACTCCTGCTCCAGCTGGAACAGCTTTGCAAAATAGCACAGGGCTTCTGCCGGTTTGGAGGCAGGTTGCTGTTCCTTGGGAATGGTGGTGAGCGCCTCGTCAAATTTTCACCGGGCGTGGGCCCTCTTCGTCGCAAGCTCCATATCCCTCGCTCTGTCGCATGCGGCAGAGCTCGCTCATTCCACTGCTCCTCCTCCCCAGCCGCGACCCGCTTCGCTGGGCTCACGGCTGGTTTTTTCCTCTCCGCCTTCCTGTTGGGCTGGTACTCATACAGGACAATGGGGTGCTCAGCATTGCCGCTGGTCCGGTATAGCCACATATAGGAGCGGCTGGTAGAAGACTTCCCCTTCTCGTGCAGTACCTGCAGGGTGGTTT
>NZ_JACJLC010000054.1 GCF_016901955.1 Pseudoflavonifractor phocaeensis | reverse complement strand
GCGTAGGGTCGGGCGTGGCCGCCAGGGCAGGCGTCTCCTCGGGCATCCGGTTTACCAGGGTGGCCCCCGTCTTATGGCCAAACCCGCTGAGGGCGGCCGCCTGAGCGGCGGCCAGGGAGCCCAGTCCCCCGGACATGGACCCGCCCCCGGCGAACACGTCCACCCACAGACCCTCCAGGGTGTCCAGCACGGGTTCCCCTTGGGAGATAGAGGCCCCCGCCTGAGAAAAGGCGGATTGAAAATCAGTGTCCGTTTGCAGCAGCTCCAGCAGCTCCTGCCGCAGGGACGCCAGACGCTGGGGAAAGATCCCCTTACCTACAAAGACCGCCAGGAACAGGGCCAGGCACACCGCCAGCTGGATGGCCCGCCGCCGCTCCCTGGGCCCCAGCACCTTCTTTTGTCCCGTGGTCCCCTTGCTCCGCTCCGCGGGGCGTCTCCGCCCCACTCTGTGCCGCTCCGCCATATTCAGGCCCTTCCCTTCTGTTGCTGAGGTTGGGCTATCTATATGCGTATCACGGAGGGATTATGCGGACAAGTCAGCGGTTTTTGATCTCCTCCCAGTACCGCCGGGCGGCCTGCTCGGTCTTGTTGTCCCCATAGTGGTAGTATTGGGCCCCCTCCAGCAGGTCGGGCAGGTACTGCTGTTTGACCCAGTGGTGGGGGAAGTCGTGGGGATAGAGATACCCCTGCTCCCGCTCCAGCCCCGCCGAGTCGGCGTGGACGTTTTGCAGGTGGCGGGGGTAGTCCCCCGTCCTGCCCTTGCGCACATCGGCCTGGGCGGCTGCGATGGCCTGGTACACCGAGTTGGACTTGGGTGCGGTGGCCAGCAGGATGGCCGCCTGGGCCAGGGGCAGCCGGGCCTCGGGCAGGCCCAGCTGGAGGGCGTTGTCCACCAGAGCCTTCACGATGAGGGCGGCCTGGGGATAGGCCATGCCCACGTCCTCGCTGGCCGAGCACAGCAGCCGCCGGATGGCGGTGATCAGGTCCCCCGCCTCCAGCAGCCGGGCCAGGTAGTGGAGGGCGGCGTCCGGGTCGGAGCCCCGGAGGGACTTCATCAGGGCGGAGGCGATGTCGTAGTGGTCGTCCCCCTCCCGGTCGTACCGCATGGCGGATCGCTGGGCCACCACCTGAGCGTCGGCCAGGGTGACCAGGAGCTTCCCATCCTCCCGTTTGGCCGAATTGAGCAGCAGCTCCACCGCGTTCATAGCCTTACGCACATCCCCGCCGCAGGCCGAGGAAATGTGCTCCACCACCCCGGGCTGGCATACTGGCTCCCCTTCCAGCCGCTCCCCCATGAGGCGGATGCCCCGCTCCACGGCGGGGCCCACGTCGGCGGCGTCCAGGGGCTTGAACTCAAAGACGCTGGCCCGGCTGAGCACCGCGTTGTAGACGTAAAAATAGGGGTTCTCGGTGGTGGAGGCGATGAGGGTCAGCTTGCCGTTTTCCATGAACTCCAGCAGGGATTGCTGCTGCTTCTTGTTGAAATACTGGATCTCGTCCAAATAGAGCAACACCCCGTCGGGAGCCAGCATGGTGCCCACCTGGCCCATGATATCCTTCACGTCGGAGAGGGAGGCGGTGGTGGCGTTGAGCCGGTGGAGGGGCCGGTTGGTGCGCCTGGCGATGATGTTGGCCACGGTGGTCTTGCCGGTGCCCGAGGGGCCGTAAAACACCAGGTTGGGGATGTTCCCTCCCTCGATGATCCGCCGGAGCAGGCCGTTTTCCCCCAGAATGTGCCGCTGGCCCACCACCTGGTCCAGGGTCTGGGGCCGGATCTCGTCCGCCAAAGGCCGGTATGTCATGGGACTGTCCTCCCTCCGCAAAAAAAGAATGGAGCGTGTGTTCTCCGCTCCATTCTAACACATGTTCGATTGTTCGTAAAGGGCCGGGTCACAGGTCCCCCTCCGCCCGGTAGGCCATCACCACATACTCCCAGTGCTCCTTGGCGTCGGGCTGGGGCACCCCAAGCCGGTCCAGGTACTGGTCTACCAGCTTCACCAGGCCCGCCCGCTGCTCAGCAGTCATATGAAGAGCTCCGAAGCGGAGCACTCCGTATTCATCCATGGTCTTTTCATCGTGGCGGTAGGAGGTGCTCAGTAGGCTGCGGAAGGTACCGTCGGTCAGGTTGGCCGCCAGGGCCTCCCGCTCCCCCTGGAAGGCGTCCTCCCTGCCCAGGCACAGCCGGAGCTTCACGTTTTTGGCCTGATAGTAGTAGAGCTTCACCCCGTCCTCCCGGGTGCGCTCCAGCTCGGCCACCACCCCCAGGTCCACCAGCTTGCGCAGGTGGGACTGGGCGCCGGAGGGGGACAGCTGCATCCGCTCGGCCACCCTGTTGGCCGAGACCGGCTTGCCCCGCAGCCGGAGCAGATGGAGCATCTCCTGCCGCACCGGGTGCAGCATCACGCGAAACTGCTTTTTCTCGATCAGATCGACACAATCGTCCACAAGTCCAGCCCCCTTCTGCCTGTTCTTGTAACTATCATAACACTTACCCCGTGGTTATGGCAAGGGTTGATTTTTACCCGGCGGCGCTGTCCTCCAGCTCGCACACCACCAATACGTCTCCCTTCCGTACTACCGTCTTACCTTTGGGCACCACGGTGGTGCCGTCAGAGCGGCGGATGAGCACGATGAGCACCGACGGGGGAATGTTCAGCTCCCGGATGGCCTTGCCGATCCAGTCCTGGTGCTCATCTACAGGCATCTCCCGCAGGCTTACTCCGTCCTCTTCCTGGTAGACCGGCGTGCTCAGTACCAGGATGTCTCCGGGCTGCACCACAGTGGAGCCGTTGGGGATGATGCTCTCCTCCCCTCTCCGCACCACCACCGCCAGGGTATCCCCCGCCAGCCGGCACTCCTCGATGGACCGGCCCGCCCACGGGTGCTCGGGGTAAATATGGATGCGGGTCAGGTGCATCTGCCGCTGGTCCTGGTAGTCGGTAAAGGTACGGCTTACGTTGTCCTCCTGGTCCACCATGTCCAGCCTGTGGGCGGCCAGAGGGAGCAGGGAGCCCTGGACCGCCACCGACAGCAGGGCCATGCAGAACACAATATGGAACAAGTCGTGGCCGATGTCAGCCCCGCTGGCCACTGCCATGATGGCAAACACGATGGAGGCCGCCCCCCGCAGTCCCGCCCAGGACACCAGCAAACACTGGCGCAGGGTACACCGGAAGGGTTTTAACAGTAAAAACACCGCCGCCGGCCGGGCCACGAAGGTGAGAAAAAGCACGATCGCCACCGCCGCCGGGAACACCGAGGGCAGCTGATGGGGAAAGGCCAGCAGACCCAACAGGAAGAAGATGACGATCTGGGCCAGGCCGGTAATCCCGTCAAAAAAGTGGACCAGAGGGGCCTTGTGAGGGATCCTGGCATTGCCCAGCAAAATGCCCGCCAGATAGGCCCCCAGGTAGCCGTTGCCTCCCACATAGGCGGGCAGGGCGTAGGACAGGATGGCGGCGGCGGTGATGAAAATGGAGTCCAAGCCGTCGCTCAGCCGCAACCTCCGCAGCACGAAGATAGAGCCCGCCGCAACCGCCGCCCCCAGAGCGGCACCGAAGAGCACCTGGGAGACCACCATCCAGAGAATGCTGCCGCTCTGACCCACCCCCAGCATGGACAGTGCCACCGCCGTCAGCATGTAGGATACCGGGTCGTTGCTGCCGCTCTCCATCTCCAGCAGGGAGGCGGTGTTGTTGCGCAGACCCAGCTTTTTGGAACGGAGGATGGAGAACACCGAGGCGGCATCGGTGGAGCTGATGACCGCTCCGGTGAGAAAGCTCTCCAGGGGGGTATAGCCCAGGGCAACGTGGCAGAACAGGGCGGTGAGCAGGGCGGTGACCAGCACCCCGGCGGTGGACAGCACCATGGCGGGAACCGCCACCGGCTTGGCGGCCTCCCACCGGGTACCAAAGCCACCGTAGAACATGATGAAGATGAGGGCCGCCGAGCAGATCTGCTCGGCGGCGGAAAAGTCGTCAAAGGGAATGCGGAGCACTCCATCCGACCCGAAGAGCATACCCAGCGCCAGGAAAAGCAGCAGGGCCGGCACTCCCAGCCGATGAGACAGGCAGCTGGCTACGATACAGGCCAGGATGACCAGGGAGCACAGGAGCAGAAAAGGTACCATAGTTTCCTCCGTTCATGGATTGAGTTCCCTCTGAAAGGCCCGCCGGGCCCGGGGGTCCAACGCGTCACGCATGCCGTCCCCGATGCCCGCCAGACACAGGACGGTGAGGATCAGCAGCAGCCCCGGCGGCAGCCATACCCAGGGCCGCCGGGTGAGCACCGTCAGGTTGCTGGCATACTGGATCAGGCTGCCCCAGGAGGCCTGGGGGATGCGGATGCCGAAGCCCAGAAAGCTGAGGCTGGACTCGGACAAAATGGCCCGCCCCGCCCGCAGGGGGATGGAGCACCACACCGGGGAGATCACATTGGGCAGCACGTTGCGCCGCAGAATGGTGGCCCGGCTGGCCCCCAGGGCCCGCACCGCCATGATATACTCCTGCTCCCGCACCGTCAGGGTGTTGGCGTACACCAGCCGGGCGATCCCCGTCCACCCCAGCAGGCCCAGCACCAGCACGATGTTGGCCGCCGAGGCCCCCACCAGAGACACCAGGCAGAGCACCAGCACGATGGAGGGAAAGGTCTGGAACAGGTCGGCCAGCCGCATGATCCAGAACTCCCAGCCTCCCCGGCGGTAGCCCGCCAGCAGGCCCAGGGGCACCCCCACCGCCGTGCTGATGGCGGCGGCCAACAGGCCGATGAGCAGGGACACCCGTCCCCCGTGGAGCAGTCGGGCCAGCAGATCCCGCCCCACATCGTCGGTGCCCAGCCAGTGCTCCGCCGAGGGCGGGGCCCAGAACCCCGCCTCCAGGTCGCTGACGTTGGGCTCCAGCCCCAGCAGCGGGGGCAGGAGAAAGACCGCCAGCAGCTCGGCGCACAAGATCATCAGACAGGCCATGGCCCGCCGGTCGGCCCGGAATTTGCTCCAGGGGGAGCGGGCGTTTCGTCTCTCTCCCATGGGCCTACCCCTTTCCGTATCGGACCCGGGGGTCGGCCAGGCCGTAGATCAGGTCCAGCAGCAGGTTGGTGCACAGCACCGCCAGGGCGATGACCACCGTCACCCCCATCACCACCGGGTAATCCCGGTCGGAGATGCCGGAAAAGAGCAGGCTGCCCATCCCCGGCCAGCCGAAGATCTGCTCTACCACCACAGAGCCACCCAGGATGTGGGGAATGTGGCTGAGGATGGTGGTGAGCACGGGGACAAACGCCCCCCGGAGCACATGACGGGTCATAATGGCCAGGTCCCCCAGGCCCTTGGCCCGGGCGGTGATGATGTAGTCCTCCCCCATGGTCTCCAGGCAGGCGTTGCGGGTCTGCTTCACCAGCTCCCCCAGACTGCTGAGACACACCACCCCGGCAGGAAGGATCAGGTGGGCAAGCAGATCGCCCAGGCCGGCGTACCGCCCGGCGGTGTACATGCCGTTAGCGGGCAGCCACCCCAGGGTCACCGAAAAGAGGAAGATGCCCGCCAGGCAGAGGAAAAATCCGGGCACCCCAAAGCTGATGAGGCTCAGGCCGGAGGCCAGCCTGTCCCAGCCGGAGCGGGGCTTCCAGGCGGCCAGCATCCCCAGAGGAATGGCCAGGGCCACCGCCAGTACCACCCCGGTGCCGGTAAGCAGCAGCGAGGGGCCCACCCGCTGGGCGATCAGCTTGCCCACCTCCCGGCCGGTGAGGTAGGAGGTGCCCAGGTCCCCCCGGAGCAGTCCCCCCAGCCAGGAGAGATAGCGGACGGGCAGAGGCTGGTCCAGGCCCAGGGCGGCCTCCAGGGTGGCCCGGTCGCCGTCGCTGGCGCCGGTGCCCTCCCCCATCAGGTCGGCCACCGTGCCCTGGGCCAGATTGAGCATGAGAAATACCAAAATCGTAATACCGAAAAACACCGGGATGGCCGTCACCAGCCGCCGGCGGATATACTGTCCCATGGATACGCGTCCTCCTGCACTTCCGGCCCCGGGCGGGGCACGGGCCCTATGGGTTGGGCCCTACGGAGGTTATTTCTGTTGGATTCAGGCTTCCTTCATCCGCCACTCCCAGATGTTCTCGTTGGAGAAGCTGGCGGAGGGGTAGTCGATGTTGTCGATGGTGGGAGACTGGGCGTGGAGGGTGCGGCCGAACCACAGGGGGATGAAGGGCCGCTCCGCCGCCAGCAGGGCCTGGAGCTCATCCAGGGCCGTCTGCCGGGCCGTCTGGTCCGCCGCCCCCCGGATCTCCTCCACCAGGGCGGTGTAGGGGGTCAGGTCGGCGATGTGGAAGATGTTGTTGCTGGGGGTCAGCCGGCTGCCGGTGAACCACAGGGGGGTGGCCCCCGGGGTGTGGCTGGCGATGGCCATGTCGTACTTCCCCTCGCTCATGCCGGCGAAGAGGGCCGCCGAGTCCACCGTCTCCACGGTGAGGGTGATGTCCACCTCCGCCAGCTCCTGCTGCATCAGGGCGGCCAGGCCGGCGCGGTTGGAGGTGCAGGCAAGGGTATAGCTTTCCCCGGCATACCCCCCCTCCTCCAGCAGGGCCTTCGCCTCCTCCACGTCCCGCGCCCAGGTCAGGTCACAGGTGTAGGCGGTACCGGGGGTCACGTCGGTGGCGGTGGGCTCCCCCAGGCCCTGAGTGGACTGGAGACACAGGGTCTCCTTGTCCAGGGCCAGGTCGATGGCCCGGCGGATCTGGGCGCTGGGGATGGTCTCACAGTTGAGCATCAGCTCGTAGAAGGTGTTGGGCACTGTGCCCTCCACTACGTCGATGCCGCCGTCGGCGGCGGTCTGGGCGTCCTCCGCCGCCAGATTGCCCCCGAAGGTGTAGTAGTCCAGATCCCCGGAGATCAGGGAGGGCAGCAGGTTGGATTTGTCCATGACGGTGACCACCAGCTTGTCAAAGTCGGGACTGCCCAGCTGATAGTCCTCATTGACCTCCAGCACCAGCTGGCTGCCGGGGATCTCCTCCACGAACTTGCAGGGCCCGGAGCCCACAGGGGCCTCCCACAGGGCCAGATCCATCACCTCCGCCGGGTCCACCCCCTCCAGCAGGTGGGTGGGCAGCACGTAGAACTCCCGGTTGCGGTCCAGCAGAAAGTCCTCCGGGGTGGTGGGGGTCTTGAAGGTGAGGCGCAGGGTGTACTCGTCCACCGCCTCCGCCCCCAGAGGCTCGGTCTCAATGGCCGCCCCGTTTTCATCGGTGCCCGCCAGGACGGAGAACACCGACCGGCCCAGGGCGGGACAGTCAGGGTCGGTCATCAGGGCGATGGTGTCCGCCCAGTGCCGGGCGGTGACCGGCGTGCCGTCGTGGAAAGCGGCGTCCTCATCCAGGTGGAAGGTCACCGCCATGCCCCCTCCGGCGCTCTCCCAGCTCACCGCACCCCGGGGGTCCAGGGAACCGTCGGCGTGGACATAGGCCAGCCGGTCGTAGATCTTATCGCAGATGATGCGGGTATAGTTGCTGCCCGAGGGGCTGTTGTAGGGCATCAGGGAGTCCCAGGCGCTGGACATGCCGTAGCGCACGGTAATTTCCTCCCCGCCGGTGGGCCCCTTCTCTTCCCCGCCGCAGGCGGTCAGGCCCAGAGCAAGGGCGGCGGCCAGGGTCAACGCCGTCAGTCGTTTCATGTCATTCCTCCGTATATTTATTCCACCGTCACCGATTTGGCCAGGTTCCGGGGCTTGTCGATATCACAGCCCCGCTGAAGGGCGGTGTAGTAGGCAAACAGCTGCATGGGCACCACCTCCAGGGAGGGCAGCAGGATGGGGTGGGTCTCCGGAATGGCGATGACGTGGTCGGCGGTACCCTTCAGAGCAGTCGCCATGGCCTGGGTGGTGAGCCCCAGCACGTCGGCTCCCCGGCTTTTCACCTCCACAGCGTTACTCACCGTCTTTTCAAACAGGGGGGTATACCCCGCCAGAGCCACCACCAGGGTGCCCGGCTCGATGAGAGAGATGGTGCCGTGCTTCAGCTCCCCGGCGGCGTAGGCCTCCGAGTGGATATAGGAGATCTCCTTCAGCTTCAGGGAACCCTCCAGCCCCACGGCGTAGTCCAGGTTGCGGCCGATGAAAAACATGGAGTGGCGGTTGAAGTAAAGGGTGGCAAAGTACTGGATATCCTCCTTGTGGTTGAGGATCTGTTCCAGCTTGTCGGGTACCCGCTGGAGCTCCGCCAGGATGGCGTCATACTCCTGGGCGGTGATGGTACCCAGCAGCCGGGCAGCGTACAGGGCGATGAGGTATACCACCGCCAGCTGGGTGGAGTAGGCCTTGGTGGTGGCCACGGCGATTTCCGGCCCCGCCCAGGTATACAGCACCCCGTCGCTCTCCCGGGCGATGGTGGAGCCCACCACGTTGACGATGGAGATCACCCTTGCCCCCAACCGTCTGGCCTCCCGCATGGCGGCCAGGGTGTCGATGGTCTCGCCGGACTGGCTGATGACCAGGGCCAGGGTGTTGGGAGTGACGATGGGCTCGCAGTACCGGAACTCCGAGGCCAGGGTCACCTCCACCGGCTTGCGCAGCAGCTTTTCCATGACGTACTTGGCTGCCATACCCACGTGGTAGGAGGAGCCGCAGGCGATGATATACAGCCGGTCCATCTCCTCCAGGTCCCTGGCGGACAGCTTGAGATCGTCCAGCACCACCTCCCCGTTGCGGATACGAGGAGAGATGGTCTTGCGGATGGCCTCGGGCTGCTCCATGATCTCCTTGATCATGAAGTGCTCGTAGCCCCCCTTTTCCGCGGCGGAGATCTCCCAGTCCACATGGTGGCGCTCCTTCTCCACCGGCCGCAGATAGGCGTCGTACACCCACAGATGGTCGGCGGTAAGCTCGGCGATCTCCCCGTCCTCCAGCCAGCATACCTCCCGGGTGTACTTGATGAGGGCGGTGACGTCGCTGGCCAGGTAGTGAGCCCCGTCGCCAAAGCCCAGGATCAGGGGGGAGTCCTTCCGGGCGGCGATGAGCCGGTCGGGACAGTCGGCGCACAGGATACCCAGGGCGTATGCCCCCCGGATGGCGTGGAGGGTGCGGGTCACCGCCATCAGCAGATCCCCGTCGTAGTAGTACTCCAGCAGCTGGGCCACCACCTCCGTATCGGTCTGGGAGACGAACTGCACCCCGATGGACTGGAGAAATTCCCGCAGCTCAGCGTAGTTCTCAATGATGCCGTTGTGGACCACGGCAAACCGGCCGTTCTCACTGACCTGGGGGTGGGAGTTCACATCGGAGGGGGCCCCGTGGGTGGCCCAGCGGGTGTGGCCCACGCCGATGGTGCCGTGGACCGTCTCGCCCCCCCGGATCAGGTCGTTGAGGACCTGGAGCCGTCCCTTGGCCTTGGAGACCTGCATGCCCTCCCGGGCGCCGTAGACCGCCACGCCCGCCGAGTCATAACCTCTGTATTCCAGCTTGGAGAGGCCGTCCAGCAAGATGGGGGCGGCCTCTTCCCGTCCAACATAACCAACGATTCCGCACATGAGTAGATTCCTCCTGAGATCTGGTGTACCGTACACGTACAATTAAGTAAATAGTATAACACGCTTTACCTTGTAAAACAATGGGGAACGGCCGAAAATACAGGCCGTCCCCCCATATTCGTGCAAGCTATTCCCAAAGCCGGGGGAGTCCGTCCCCCTCTACCAGGACGGCGTCCGCCCCCACCCGACGCACCGCCTGCCAGGGAAAGACCCGGTCAGGCTCCCGTCCCAACAGGCCGAAGAGCCGCAGCCGCCCCGGCACCACCAGGGCGGTCACCCGTCCCGCCTCCAGGTCCACCATCAGGTCCCCCACATATCCGATCCGGCTGCCGTCGGACAGGTCGATGACCTCCTTTTCCCGCAGCTCCCAGCCCCGGCACTCCACAGGCATCCCTCCTTTCTCTATCCCTATGCCCTCGACCGGCGGCACATTACCTTCCGGTAACTTGCGTCCCGGCGAAAAAGAGAATATAATGAAGGTTACGGAATTTGATATTGGGAGGCCCTTCCATGCTGGACAATCTGGTGTACTGCCTCAACGGCACCGTTCCCATCTTCGTGATGATGCTGCTGGGGCTCTTTCTCCGCAAGATCAACTACTTCAGTCAGGCCTTTGCCGACAAGCTCAACAGCTATGTGTTCAAGGTGGGCCTGCCGGTGATGATGTTCAAGGATCTCACCGGATCGGACTTTTTCCAGGTGTGGGATACCTCCTTCGTCCTCTTCTGCTTTTTCGCCACCCTGCTGTCCATCCTGCTCACCGCCCTGCTCAGCCGCCTGCTGAAGGAGCGGCCCCTTCGGGGGGAGTTCATCCAGGTGGGCTACCGCAGCAGCGTGGCCCTGCTGGGGGCCGCCTTCCTGGAGAACCTGTATGGCAACGCCGGGGCGGCCAGCCTGGTGATCATCGGGGCGGTGCCCCTGTACAACGCCGCGGCAGTGACGGTGCTCTCCCTCACCAGCCCCACCCAGAACGGTCTGTCCAAGGGCGCTCTGAAAAAGGTAGCCAAGGGGGTGGCCACCAACCCCATCATCCTGGGCATCGTGGTAGGCCTGGTGTGGACTCTGCTGCGGCTCCCCATCCCCACCATCCTGGAAAAGTCCGTGAGCAGCGTCTCGGCTACCGCCACCCCCCTGGGCCTCATGGCCCTGGGCGCCTCCTTCGACTGGAAAAAGGCCCTGGGCCGCATCAGGCCCGCCCTGGGGGCCACCTGCCTGAAGCTGGTGGTCTTTGTGGCCATCTTCCTGCCCGTGGCCGTGGCCATGGGCTTCCGGGACGACAAGCTGGTGGCCACCCTCACCCTGCTGGGCAGCCCCACCACCGTCAGCTGCTTCGTCATGGCCCGCAACCTTGGTCACGAGGGCACCATCACCTCCAGCACTGTCATGCTCACCACCGCTTTCAGCGCCTTTACCCTTACATTGTGGCTCTACCTGCTGAAATCCATGGCTTTCATCTGAGCCTTTTACATATTTGACAGAATCCAGGGGCAGACCACCCCAAAAAAGCGGTGGTTTTGCCCCTTTGCATTTGGAGGAACAGCTCTTATACTATAGCATATTTTAAGAATACAAGAAGGAAGAGCTGTTTCTATGGAACGCACCGTCACCCTATCCGCCCCCACGCAGACCAGACGGGATCGGGGCATTCTGTCCCTTACCTGGCCCATTTTCATCGAGTTGCTGCTGCAAATGCTGGTAGGCAACGCCGACCAGGCCATGGTGGGGGCTTTCGACCCCTACGGCGTAGGGGCCATCGGCAACGCAAACCAGGTGACCAACCTGGTGCTGCTGGTCTTTTCTGTGATCTCCACCGCCTCCACCATCCTGATCTCTCAATACCTGGGGGCGGAGGAGGATCGCCGCCGGGTCAACGAGACCTACACCGTCTCCCTGGTGGTCAACGGCCTCTTTGGTCTGGCCATCGGCGGGCTGCTCATGGTCTTCTGCGGGCCCATTTTCACCCTGATGCAGGTACCGGCGGAGATCTTTGACCGGGCCTGCCTCTACCTGCGCATCATCGGCGGGGGCATGGTGTTCCAGTCGGTGTACCTCACCTTCACCGCCTTCTTTCGCTCCAATCAGATGATGAAGGAGAGCATGATCGTGGCGGTGGTCATGAACCTGCTGAACATCGGGGGCAACGCGGTGCTCATCGGCGGGGCCTTCGGCCTGCCCGCCCTGGGGGTGGCGGGGGCCGCCCTGTCCAGCGACCTGTCCCGGCTGGTGGGGGCGGTGATCATCGCCGTCCTCTTCCGCCGGAAGTTCGGCCCCGTCCTCTCCCTCAAGCTGCTGCGCCCCTTCCCCACCCACCAGCTGGGCCGGCTGCTGCGCATCGGGGTGCCCGCCGGCGGGGAGTCTATCTCCTACAACCTGTCCCAGGTGTGCATCCAGTCCACCTGCAACCTGCTCCCCCTCTTCGTCATCAACACCCGGGTGTACGCCAATATGTTCGCCACAGTCACCTATATGTTCGGCTCGGCCATCTCCCAGGCCGCCCAGGTGCTCACCGCCCGGCTCATGGGAGCCGAGCGCATCGACGATGTGGACCGGCTGGTGAAGCGCACCCTGGCGGCCTCCCTGGCCATCTCCGGGCTGATGTCGGTGGTGATGCTCACCTTCTGCCGTCCCCTGCTGGGGCTGTTCACCCAGGACCCCCAGGTGCTGGAGCTCTTCCGGCTCATTATGATCGTGGAGATCCCCCTGGAGCTGGGCCGGGCAGTAAATATGGTCATGTGCCGGGCCCTCCAGGCCTGCGGCGACATCCGCTTCCCCATCACCATCTGCATCTTCAGCGCCTGGCTCACCGCCGCTCTGGGGGGCTTCCTGCTGGCGGTGCCCCTGGGCCTGGGGCTGGTGGGTCTGTGGATCGCCATGGCCTGTGACGAGTGCCTGCGGGCTCTGCTCTTCCTGTGGCGGTGGCACAGCAAGGCCTGGTGCCGCAAACATCTGCTATCTATCTGAGAAAGGTCGTGTTGTCCATGAAAACCGGGATCGTACTGGAGGGCGGCGCCATCCGCACCATCTATTCCAGCGGAGTGTGCGACGCTCTGCTCACCATCGGGCTGCTGCCCGACTATGTGGTGGGGGTGTCCGCCGGCATCGCCTACGGGGTGAGCTATGTGTCCCGCCAGAGCGGCCGTAACCTGGATATCATGCTCAACTATGTCAAGGATAAACGGTACATGGGCATGGGCAATCTGCTCAAGGGGAGCAACCGGGCCTATTTTGGTCTGGATTTTGTCTTTGGAGAGATTCCCAACAAGCTCATTCCCTTCGACTACCAGACCTTCTACGACTTCCCCGGCCAGGTGGAGGCTGCGGTGACCAACCTGGACACCGGCGGGGCGGCCTACTACCCGGTGGACCGGAGCGACCGGAAGTTCGTGGTGCTCCAGGCCAGCTGCGCCATGCCCCTGCTCTTCCCCATCTTCCACATCGACGGGGTGCCCTGCCTGGACGGCGGAGCCTCCGCCGCCATCCCCTACGACCGGGCCTTTGAAATGGGGTGCGACCGGGTGGTGGTGGTGCTCACCCGGGAGCGGAGCTATCGTCGGAAAAAAGAGTCCCTCCAGCCCCTCATCGACCGGGTTTATCGGAAGTACCCCAATTTCTGTGAAACCATGCGCCGTCGGGCGGAGGTGTACAATTCCTCCCGGGAGAAGCTGTTCCAGCTGGAGCGGGAGGGCAAGGTACTGGTGTTCGCCCCGGAAAACACCAAGGGCTTCCACCGCACCGAAAAGGACGTGGCCAAGATCCGCGCCCTGTGGCAGGACGGCTACCGTCACGGCCTGGAGCGGCTGGAGGAGGTCAAAGCCTTCTGGGGCGCCTGAGCTGTCAGCCCGGGCAAACCGAAACAGACAGCGGTGATAAAAAGGGACTGTTGCTTTACCAATCAGCAACAGTCCCTTTTTACTCCATCCCGTCCTCCTGCCGGCTCATGGACCGGTAGACCAGGAAATACATGGTGATGATGCAGGCCAGCCCTCCCACCACATTGGAGATAGGCTCGGCCAGGAACACCCCGTCCACCCCCAGGCCCAGGGCGGGCAGGATGAGGGTGAGGGGAGCCACGATAAAGGCCTTGCGCAGCAGGGAGAAAAACACTGCCTGCCTGGACCGGCCCAGCCCCACGAACACCGACTGGCCGATAAACTGGAAGGACATGCAGAAGAAGGTGGCAAAGTAGATCCGGAACGCGGGGATTCCGGCGGCGATCAGGTCGGGCTCGTCGTTGAAAATCCGGATCAGCGGCTCGGGGAAGAGCATCACCAGGGCCCAGGCCGCCAGGGAGTATCCCACCGTTACCAGGGCGGTGAACCGGATGCCCCTCTTGACCCGGCTGTACCGCCGGGCGCCGAAGTTGAAGCCCAACACCGGCTGGCAGCCGTTGGTAATACCCTGGACGGGCATGGTGATGACCTCCCGGATGGAGTTGATGACGGTCATAACTCCCACGTACAGATCTCCGCTATAGGCCTCCAGGGTGGCGTTGCACAGCACCTGGGCCAGGCTGTTGGTGAGGGACATCATGAATCCGGAAGCCCCCAGGGAGAGGATCCGTTTCACCCGGCCCCACTCCAGCGCCAGGGCGGAGCGCCGCAGCCGGAGGATGGCCTTCTCCCCGGTGAGGAATCGCAGCACCCACACTGCCGAGCAGGCCTGGGAGATGACGGTGGCCAGGGCGGCTCCCCGCACCCCCATGCCCAGCAGGAAAATGAAGATGGGGTCAAGCACGATGTTCACCGCCGCCCCCACCGCCACCGTCACCATGCCCACCCGGCTGAAGCCCTGGGCGTTGATGAAGGGATTCATGCCCAGGCCGATCATCACAAACAGGGTGCCCAGGATGTAAATGGTGAGATAATCGTTGGCGTAGGGAAAGGTCACGTCGCTGGCCCCGAAGAGGTAGAGGATCGGCCGGCGGAACAGCAGGCACAGGACGGTGATGGCCATGCCGAAGAGCAGCAGCAGGGTGAAGGAGTTGCCCATGATGCGCTCGGCCTCGTCGTTCTCTCCCCTGCCCCGTTGGATGGAACACAGAGGGGACCCGCCCATGCCGCACAGGTTGGCAAACCCCATGATGATGGAAATGATGGGCAGGCACAGCCCCAATCCGGTGAGGGCCAGGTGGCCGGGCAGCCTGCCCAGGTACATCCGGTCCACGATGTTGTATAAAATATTGATGAGCTGGGCCACCGTCATGGGCACCGCCATATGAACGATATTCCGGGCGACGCTGCCCTTGGTAAAGTCATTTTGGGTCTGCGTGACCATTCCCCCCTTCCGCCCTTGCAATGAGAGGCGATTTGCGGTATATGTATAAAGAAAAGAAAGCCCGTCAAAGGCTTACCTATTGATTATACTATGAAAATATCCGGCGGGCAACCAGAAAGGAACGGATGGTTATGACACTGTTGGAGGAGGCCAGGGCCCTGGCGCCCGAACTGCGGGCCTTTAAGGATGATCTGCATACCCACCCCGAGCTCAGCTTTCAGGAGAAGCGCACCACCGCACAGCTGAAGGAGCGGTTGACCGGCCTGGGGCTGGAGCTGATCGACCTGGGTATGGATACTGGGGTAGTGGCCCTGCTGCGGGGGGCCGAACCTGGCCGTACGGTGGCCCTCCGGGCGGACATCGACGCCATCGCCCAGCAGGAGGCTCCCCACGACGGGGCGGTGTCCTGTGTGGACGGGGTGATGCACGGCTGCGGCCACGACTTCCACACCACCGCCCTGTTGGGGGCGGCCACACTGCTGGCGGATCGCCGGAAAGAGCTGGCGGGGAACGTGGTGTTCCTCTTTCAGCCCGCTGAGGAGATCACCCAGGGGGCCCGGGCCATGGTGGACCACGGTCTGTGGGACAAGCTGCCCGCCAGGCCGGACTGTCTCTTTGGCCTTCACAACCGCCCCGAGCTGCCCGCCGGGCAGATCGCCGTCATGGAGGGGCCGGTCATGTCGGGCAAGAGCCACTTTGTCATCACCCTCCACGGCACCGCCGGCCACGGAGGCTCCCCCCACAAATGCACCGACGTGATCGTGGCGGGAGCTGCTGTGGTGAACGCCCTCCAGACGGTGGTGAGCCGCAACACCGACCCCCTGGACAGCCTGGTGTGCTCGGTGCTGTCCATCCGCTCGGGCACCCCGGACAACTTCGTCCCCGACCTGCTCACCATGACCGGCAGCATCCGGGCCCACCGGGCCCAGGCCGCCACCCACGCTCAGGGGCGGCTGAAGGAGCTGGCGGAGGGGGTGTCCGCCGCTTACGGCTGCACGGCGGAGGTGGAGTTCATCCCCGACGTGCCCCCCACCGTCAACTCCCCCGAGATGACCGCCCTGGCCCGCAAGGCTGCCCTGGCCCTGGTGGGACCGGAGGATGTGGTCTCCCCTGCCCCCGACATGGGCTCCGAGGACTTCGCCGTCTTTGGCCAGGCGGTACCCGCCTTCTTCTACTGGGTGGGCTCCGGCTTCCCGGGCCGGCATAACCTCTGCTGGCATAACGAACACTTCCGCACCGATGATTCGGCCCTTCCCCTGGCCGCCGCCCTGCTGGCCCAGTCCGCCCTGGTGGGGTTGGGCTGAGATCCGGAGGTACTGATTTTCAGGAGGTTGGCATATGATTTATACGGTGACCTTTAACCCCGCTCTGGACTACGTGGTGTGGCTGGATTCCCTCCTGCCCGGCCGGATCAACCGGGCCCGGCGGGAGGCGGTACAATACGGAGGCAAGGGAATCAACGTTTCCACCGTGCTCCACAACCTGGGGGTAGACAACGTGGCCCTTGGCTTTCTGGCCGGATTTACGGGCCGTGCTCTGGAGGAAGGCCTGCGGGAAGCCGGCCTGCGCACCGACTTCATCTGGCTGCCCCAGGGGCTCACCCGCATCAACGTAAAGGTCAAGGGGCGCGACGAGACCGAGATCAACGGCCAGGGGCCCGCCATCGGCCGCCGGGAACTGCTGGCGCTCCAGGATAAGCTGGACCGGCTGGCCTCCGGAGACTTTTTGATTCTCTCCGGCTCGGTGCCCGACGCCCTCTCCCAGGACGCCTATGAGCAAATTCTGGCCCGGCTGGAGGATCGGGGTATCCAGTTCGTGGTAGACGCCGCCGGACCTCTGCTCCGCAGCACTCTCCCCTACCATCCATTCCTCATCAAGCCTAACCGCCTGGAGCTGGAGGAGTTGCTGGGAGAACGCCTTGAGGACGGCGACGCCCTTCACCGGGGAGCCGCCCGGCTCCGGGAGCTGGGAGCGCGAAACGTGCTGGTCTCCCTGGCGGAAAAGGGCTCCCTGTTGCTGGACGAGGCCGGGGGCTGCCGACAGCTGCCCGCCCCCCGGGGAACGGTCCGCAACTCGGTGGGAGCGGGAGACGCCATGGTGGCCGGTTTTCTGGCAGGATGGCTGGAATCGGGCGATTACGGCTACGCCCAGCGCCTTGGCACCGCCGCCGGCTCCGCCACCGCCTTCACCGACGGCCTGGCCACCGGGAAAGAGATCCTGGACCTGCTTCGGCAGCTCTGAGCACCCGCCGATCCCATATCGTAAGGAGGAATCCCATGGTATCCGCCATCACCAAGGTCATCAATCCTCAGGGCATCCATATGCGCCCCGCCCAGCTCTTTGTTGACACCATGGCCCAGTATCCCTGTGATGTGACCATCCTCTGCAACGACGCCGTCATCAACGGCAAGAGCATCATGCACCTGATGGCCGCCCCCATCCGCCAGGGCAGTGAGCTGGAGATCCGGTGCTCCGGGCCCAGGGAGACCGAGGCCCTCAAGGCCGCTGTGGAGCTCATCGAATCCGGCCTGGGGGAATAAAACAAGATAATCCATAAAACGCGCCCCATTTGCCAGGCGGTATGAAACCCGCTTGGTAAATGGGGCGCGGTCTTTTATCCCGATCACCCGACCGGTTCATGGCTGGCGATTAGTATCCCTGGACCTCCATGCCCTTCACCAGCTTGACAATGGCGGAGGTACCCAGGCGGTCGGCAGCCCCACGGGATCATGATCCCGTGGGTACCCCTTACTTTCATTTGCGGCCGGGGAAAGTGAATTCCCCCGGCCTGCGCCGCATATGCGGCGTCCCGCCTGCGGCGGGTCCCGGGCGCCGACCGATCAGACCGTCAGTACCCCTGAACCTCCATGCCCTTCACCAGCTTCACGATGGCGGAGGTGCCAAGACGGTCGGCGCCCAGGCGGATAAAGTCCTCGGCGTCCTGGAGGGTACGGATACCTCCGGCGGCCTTTACCCGCACGTCAGGGCCAACATTGGACTTGAACAGGGCCACATCCTCCCGGGTGGCTCCTCCGGTGGAGAAGCCGGTGGAGGTCTTAATGAAGTCAGCCCCCGCCTCGGTGACAATATGGCACAGCTCCACCTTCTCCTCCTGGGTGAGCAGGCAGGCCTCCACGATGACCTTCAGAATGCGGCCCTTGCAGGAGGCCTTGACGCTTTTGATCTCCTCCAGCAGCTCATCCCACCGGCCGTCCTTGGCCCAGCCGATGTTGATGACCATGTCGATCTCGTCGGCGCCGCTCCGGATGGCGTCCTCGGTTTCGAACACCTTCACCTCGGTGGTGGAATAGCCGTTGGGGAAGCCGATGACGGTGCAGATCTTCAGGTCGTTGCCCACATAGTCAGCGGCCTGCTTCACATAGGCGGGAGGAATACACACCGAGGCACAGCCATACTTCAGCCCCTCGTCACATACCGCCTTGATTTGTTCCCAGGTGGACTCCTGCTTGAGCAGGGTATGGTCACAGTGGGCCAGGATCTCCTTCACGTCCATAAATGACCTTCCTTTCTCTGTGCTTACTTCACTTGGATCAGCTCATAGGAGCGGGTACCCACGCCGATCTCCTCACAGTGGGCCAGGCACACCTTCCAGTCGGTGTTGGGCATGCTGTTGATGAAGTGGTCGTGGTGGTCGCAGAACCCGGACTCATGCATCTGGTCATCCAGGGCGGAGCCGGGGATGGGCTGCTGCCGCAGGCAGGCGTCCACACAGGCCTGATCCAGGGCCACCGGATCAAAGGATGCGAACATACCCACGTCGGGCAGGATGGGCAGGTCGTTCTCCCCGTGGCAGTCACAATAGGGAGACACGTCGATGACCAGACTGATGTGGAAGTGGGGCCGACCGTCCACCACCGCCTTGGCGTACTCCGCCATACGGCAGCTCAGCTCCTCCATGGCGTTGTCCTGACCGGCGTGGATAGCGTCCACGTTACACACAGCGATGCACCGGCCGCAGCCCACGCACTTGTCCTGGTCGATGGAGGCCTTCCGGTCGGGGCCGTAGCTGATGGCCCCGTGGGCGCACTGGGCGGCGCACTTGCCGCAGCCCACGCACCTGCGGACACTCACCACCGGCTTGCCCTGGGCGTGCTGCTCCATCTTGCCCCGGCGGGAACCACATCCCATGCCCAGGTTCTTGATGGCCCCGCCGAAGCCGGTCTGCTCGTGGCCCTTGAAGTGGGACAGGGAGATGACGATGTCCGCCTCCATCACCGCCTTGCCGATCTTGGCAGTCTGGATGTGGGTAGCTCCCGCCACCGGCACCTCCACGTCATCGTTGCCCCGCAGTCCGTCGGCAATGATGATCTGACAACCGGTGGACATGGGGGAAAAGCCGTTCTCATAGGCCCCGTCCAGATGCTCCAGTGCGTTCTTCCGGCGGCCAGGATAGAGCGTGTTACAATCGGTGAGGAAGGGCACGCCTCCCAGCTCCTTCACCAGGTCGGCCACCGCCTTGGCATAGTTGGGCCGCAGGAAGGCCAGGTTTCCCGGCTCCCCGAAGTGCATCTTGATGGCCACAAATTTTTTCTCAAAGTCGATCTGCTCCATGCCTGCCGCCTTCATCAGCCGGGTCAGCTTATCCAGCAGGTTCTTGCCGGGGCGGCAGCGCAGGTCAGACCAATATACCTTTGCCTGTTCCATTTTCTTCGTGTTCCTCCTTGGTCGCACGGTATCAAGTTAAGTCTTTCTCATTTTATACTGGTTTTCCTTTCCCTGCAAGCCCTTTCCCGGAAAGGTTCTTTTGCAGGTTTCCCGGAAAGGTTCTTTTGCAGGTCCTCTCCTTCTCCGATTCAAAGCTGTCCGCGTTCTCGCATTATGTCACCGGAAACCTGTCAGTTTTCTTTTTGCAAAAAATATTCTCCAGAATTTTTCCGTTGAAACATAGATATTTGCACAGAGTTATCCCCATTTTCAGGTGGAAAACCATGTGGATAATGGGGATAACTTCTCGTATACCCCAAGATTTTAAGCTTTATGTCAATCATTATAGCCGGATCTCAACGAAATTCAGCCCTTTTCCTTCCATATTTTGTCTTGCACTTTTCTGCCTCTGGTCAAAACACACCATGTCCACATCCTCTTTTGCCGTTCTGTCCTGCATATTTTTTCAGCTTATACGTGGCGTAATTCCTTCCGTGCCCTTGCGCCGCCCCTGAAAATATGATATGCTGACAAAAAACAAATCGCTCCGAGCGGTTTCGCCTAAGGGCCTGGCCTATGGCGGACCGCCAGGGTCCCGCTGGAAACGGCAGGGCCTTCCGTCTTTGAAAAGGAGCCTCCGTTTCAGGGGTGTATTGCGCCTGTTTCAGGGGGGTACTGTCGAAAAGACGGTGCCCCCCTTATTGTTTTGGGAGGAATCGCCATGAAATTGATCGACACCCAGCAAGCAGTGGGTCATGTGCTCTGCCACGACCTCACCCAGATCATTCCCGGCGTCACCAAGGACGCCCGGTTCCGCAAGGGTCATGTGGTCACCCAGGAGGATATCCCCGTACTACTGAGCATGGGCAAGGAGCATCTGTACGTATGGGAGAAGCAGCCCGGTACCCTCCACGAAAACGAGGCGGCGGACCGGCTGCGGGCCCTCTGCCAGAACGAGCACATGCACGCCACCCCCGTGAAGGAGGGCAAGGTAGAGCTCATTGCCGACATAGACGGTCTGTTTCAGGTGGATGTGGCCCGGCTGGAGGCCCTCAACGGCCAGGATGAACTGATGATCGCCACCCGCCACACCAACACCGCCGTCCACAGGGGGGACAAGCTGGCGGGCACCCGCATCATCCCCCTGGTCATCGAGGAGAACAAGTTAAAGGAGGCGGAGGCCCTGGCGGGCCCCACCCCCCTCCTCTCCCTCACCCCCTGGAAGCTGAAAACCTGCGGTCTCATCACCACCGGCAGCGAGGTGTCCAAGGGGCTGATCCAGGACAGCTTCACCCCTGTCATCATCCAAAAGCTGGCGGCCTACGGCATTGAGGTCACCGAGCACTGCCTGCCCGGAGACGACATGGCCGCCATCACCGCCGCCGCCCTGGACTTCAAGGCCAAGGGGGTGGATCTGGTGCTGTGCACCGGGGGCATGAGCGTGGACCCGGATGACCGCACCCCCGGGGCGATCAAGGACACCGGGGCGGACATCGTCTCCTACGGGGCTCCCGTGCTGCCGGGGGCCATGTTCCTGCTGGGCTACTTCGCCGACGGCACCCCTATCCTGGGGCTGCCCGGCTGCGTCATGTACGCCAAGGCCACCGTGTTCGACCTGGTGCTCCCACGGATCGCCGCCGGGGTCCGGGTCACCCGGAAGGACCTGAAGGCCATGGGCCACGGCGGACTGTGCCTGGGCTGCCCGGAGTGTCATTATCCCATCTGCCCCTTCGGAAAGGGGTACTGAGATGGTGACGCGGATTTCTCTGGAAGAGGCGCTGGAGCTGATTGCCGGAGCTGTCTCCCCTCTGGGGGCAGAAGTCCTGCCCCTGGCCGACGCCCTGGGCCGGACCCTGGCCGCCGACGCCCACGCCCCCCTGGACCAGCCCCCCTTCGACC
>NZ_JACJLC010000053.1 GCF_016901955.1 Pseudoflavonifractor phocaeensis | reverse complement strand
TTGAACTTGAAACGGATGATATGGGCCATGAAATGACGCCAGTGGGCGTCTTTTTTCTTGTCAATTTTCCAATACAGATTTTTAAAGAGTACTTTGTCAACAGCTCCATGACTATGCAGAGGAAGTGACTGCCCCCACCTGCACGGAGATGGGCTACACCACCTACACCTGTATCCGCTGCGGCGACACCTACAAGGGCGACTACACCGACGCTGCCGGACACCAGCCCGGCGACTGGATCATCGACAAGGAGCCTACCACCGACAGCGAGGGCAGCAAGCATAAAGAGTGCGAGGTCTGCGGCGAAACGCTGGAAACCGAAGAAATCGAGAAAATCTATAATCAGGCTACCACGGACAGCAAGGGCGAGGCCGTTGTGGGCGGCTATCTGGTAATCGTCACGGATACCGACACCAAGGACCCCGTTGCCAATGCTATACTACTTTGGCTGAGAACCACGGAGATATGTCCGGTATTACTGAGCTTGGAACCGAATCTGCCGCATTTTCCTATGTCCTGCTGATTACCGAGGAATCGGGGACAAACTATATCAGATATGTCAATTCCTCTACTTCGTCAGGGGCAAGCCTCCTGGACTACATCGACGCATGTATAAACGCTTCTGTCACCCCGCCGGTTGAGGAGTCTTCCGCCCCAACAGTTGAGGTAATAGTGTCTGGAAATCGGCGGTATGATTGCGCGCGGGAGGTTGTCGATCTTGTGAACCAGGAGCGCAGTATCCGCGGCCTTTCTCCGCTGACAATGGGGCATGGAATGACAGAAGTGGCCATGCAGCGTGCAGCTGAGCTGGCCGTGCACATTGCCCATGAACGTCCTGACGGCAAGAGCTTTGCCACAGCTGTGAGCACCAATTTTAATGAAAATATCGTTGTATACGCAGTCTCGAATGATATGAGTCTTGCGGCCGGTGAAAATTTGAGTGTTGGACTTGAATCTCCCGCTGACGTTATGGATGCTTGGATGAACTCCGAGACACACCGCGCCAATATCCTGACCCCATCCTATCAGCAGATTGGCGTTGGGTGTTTTGAAAATAATGGGATCCTTTATTGGATCCAATGGTTCAGTCCACATACCACCTCTCAGGTTTCAACTCAGACCGGGAGCATACCAACCGATGTAGGCGTAAAAACCCTGATGGACCATTTGGACCTGATGGTTGATTCTGATACCATAGAGCTGGATGTTGATGCGCTCGTTGTCACCGCACCCTTGTACAACAGAAGGTATTTGGCAACCCTCCGTCCAATCCTTCCAGAAATCAAGGATGCACACGGAAATGTAATCGCAACCGTTTCCTATGGAGACCCAGGCAGCGGAACGATAAGACTACGGGGCGTCTCAGCTGGCACAGCAACCGTCCGGCTGGCGGCCTATGAGGGCCAGCGTGATGGGCCAACCATGCAGGTAACGGTCAATGCCTCCAATGTGAACCGTTCGGTGGATGTGATCCCCACCAGTCACGGCAGTCTCAGCGTCAGCTGCGCCAGCGCCAGCGCCGGCACAAAGGTAACTATTACCGTCAGTCCGGATGACGGCTATGAAGTGGATGGTGTTATCGTGACCAGCGCCGGAGGAGCTCCCGTAGACGCCGAAAAGATCAGTGAACACCGCTATATCTTCGAGATGCCCCCCGAGCCGGTGACCGTGGATGCTTCCTTTCTAAAGTCGGTTGACCCGGAGCCGGAACCTGCCCTGTCCTTTGCCGATGTGCCTGCCAGTGCCTGGTATTACGACGCTGTGGCCTTCGTTTGTGAGAATGGCATTATGGAAGGTACCGGGGACACTCAATTTCAGCCTGACATGACTACCACTCGGTCTATGATCGTCACCATGCTGCACCGACTGGAGGGAGAACCGTTTGGAGGTACCAGCTCCTTCCATGATGTTGTCTATGGAAGCTGGTACGCTGATGCAGTCGCCTGGGTCTCCTCCCCTTTGATCAATATCGTGGAGGGATATGACAACGGAGGATTTGGCCCTAACGACGCCATTACCCGGGAACAGCTGGCAACCTTCCTGTACCGGTATGCCCAGCACAAGGGCTATGATACGGCCAGCACCGGGAGCCTGAGCGGCTATTCCGATGCCGGGCGGGTCAGTTCCTGGGCACGGACGGCTATCTCCTGGGCCAATACGAAGGGCCTGATTACCGGCAACACCGCCACCACCCTCAACCCACTGGGCTACGCCAGTCGGGCTGAGGTAGCCACTGTTCTCATGCGTTTTGTGGAAAACGTGGCCGAATCATCTTCCCGTTAAAAGTGAAACTCCGCCTCCGTTTTAGGTAATAGATCGCAAAACGCGCACATGTTGACGGACTGTATCACTGGATATGTTCCGCATGTTTTAGGCGGCTTGAGATCAAGCCTTAGCTCCTGGCCCCGTTGACAGGCCGGAAAAAATTGAATAAAATCAAGGTATCCAAATTATGTTGAACAGGTGGGATAGAACGCCATGCTGTACATTGGAATCGACCTGGGCACCTCGGCGGTGAAACTGCTGCTGATGGACGAAAAGGGACAGATCCTGCGGGAGCTGTCCCGGGAATATCCTCTGGAATTTCCCCGCCCCGGCTGGAGCCAGCAGAACCCGGAGGATTGGAAAGCCGCCGTGTGGGAGGGTATCCCCGCCCTGCTGGAGGGCTTTGACAGCTCTCAGGTGGCGGGCATCGGAGCCGGCGGCCAGATGCACGGACTGGTGGTGCTGGACGATCAGGATCAGGTCATCCGGCCGGCCATTTTGTGGAACGACGGCCGCACCGCCAAAGAGGTGGACTATCTGAACGAGACCGTGGGTCGGGACAAGCTGTCCGCCCGCACCGCCAACATCGCCTTTGCCGGCTTTACCGCCCCCAAGCTGCTGTGGATGCGCGAAAACGAACCGGAGCTCTTTGCCCGCATCCGCAAAATCATGCTGCCCAAGGATTACATCAACTATGTCCTCACCGGGATCCACTGCACCGACTACTCCGACGCCAGCGGCATGCTGCTGCTGGACGTGGAGCACAAGCGGTGGAGCGCCGAAATGCTGGCCCTGTGCCACATCGCCGAGGACCAGCTGCCCAGGCTCTACGAGAGCTATGAACCGGTGGGCACCCTGCTGCCGGAGGCGGCAAGCCAGCTGGGCCTGCCGGAATCGGTGGTGGTGTGCGCCGGGGCGGGGGACAACGCCGCCGCCGCCGTGGGCACCGGCACTGTGGGGGACGGAGCCTGCAACATCTCTCTGGGCACCTCGGGCACCCTGTTCATCTCCAGCGGGACCTTCGGAGTGGATCCTCACAACGCCCTCCACGCCTTTGCCCACGCCGACGGCCACTATCACCTGATGGGCTGTATGCTGTCCGCCGCCAGCTGCAACAAATGGTGGATGGACGGTATCCTGGGCACCGGGGACTACGCCGGGGAGCAAAAGGCCATCACCGACGACAGGCTGGGGAACAACCACGTGTTTTTCCTGCCCTATCTCATGGGGGAGCGGTCCCCCATCAACGACACCAACGCCCGGGGTGCCCTGGTGGGCATGACCATGGACACCAGCCGGGCCGACCTGACCCAGGCGGTGCTGGAGGGGGTGGCCTTCGCCATCCGGGACAGCTTTGAGGTGGCCAAGTCCCTGGGCATCCCCATTACCCGCAGCATGATCTGCGGCGGCGGGGCCAAGAGTCCTCTATGGAAAAAAATCATGGCTAACGTTCTCAACATCCCCCTGGATACCCCCGTATCCGAGCAGGGACCGGGCATGGGGGGCGCCATGCTGGCCATGGTGGCCTGCGGGGCCTACCCCTCGGTGGAGGACGTATGCAAAAAGCTGGTGCGGGTGGCATCCACCACACAGCCCGACCCGGAGATCGCCGCCCGGTACGAGGCCAGATACCGGCGGTTCCAGGCCGTCTATCCGGCGCTGAAACCTATATTTCCCAAATTGAATTTATCATAAAGGAAGGTCGATCGGTATGCTTACCAACATTCCTCAGGTCAAACTGGGCATCATTGCCGTATCCCGGGACTGCTTTATTATCTCCCTGTCGGAGCGCCGCCGTGGGGCCATCGTGGCCGCCTGTCAGGAACAGGGCCTGGAGCTTTACGAGTGCAAGACCACCGTGGAGAACGAGCTGGATATGCTCAAGGCGGTGGAGGACGTGAAGGCCGTCGGCTGCAACGCCCTGGTGGTGTTTTTGGGCAACTTTGGCCCCGAGACCCCCGAGACCCTCATCGCCAAGCATTTTGACGGCCCGGTCATGTACGCCGCCGCCGCCGAGGAGACCGGCGACGACCTGATCGACGGCCGGGGCGATGCCTACTGTGGCATGCTCAACTGCTCCTACAACCTGGGCATGCGCCACCTGAAGGCTTACATCCCCCAGTACCCCGTGGGCACCGCCCAGGACATCGCCCGGATGATCGCCGACTTCCAGCCCATCGCCCGGGCCCTCATCGGCCTGTCCAACCTGAAGATCATCACCTTTGGCCCCCGGCCCCAGGACTTCTTCGCCTGCAACGCCCCCATCAAAGGGCTGTACGAGATCGGAGTGGAGATCGAGGAGAACTCGGAGCTGGATCTGCTGGTGGCCTACAAGGCCCATGAGAACGACCCCCGCATCCCCGATGTGTGCGCCGACATGGCCAAGGAGATGGGAGAGGGCTGCTACTACCCCGATATGAGCGCCCGGATGGCCCAGCTGGAGCTCACCCTGCTGGACTGGGCGGAGCAGCACAAGGGCTCCCGGAAGTACGTGGCCTTTGCCGACAAGTGCTGGCCCGCCTTCCCCGAGGCCTTTGGCTTTGAGCCCTGCTATGTCAACTCCCGGCTGGTGAGCCGGGGCATCCCCGTGTCCTGCGAGGTGGACATCTACGGCGCTTTGAGCGAGTACATCGGCATGTGCGTGTCCGGCGACACCGTCACCCTGCTGGACATCAACAACTCGGTGCCCGCCGACCTGTATGCCCAGGATATTCAGGGCAAGTTCCCTTACCAGCTCACCGACACCTTCATGGGCTTCCACTGCGGCAACACCCCCAGCTGCAAGCTGTGCGCCGACCGGGCGGTGAAGTATCAGCTCATCCAGCACCGGCTGCTGGAGCCCAAGGGCTCCGAGCCCGACTTCACCCGGGGCACCCTGGAGGGAGATATCGCCGCCAGCCCCATCACCTTCTACCGCCTCCAGTGCGACAGCGAGGGAGTGCTCCGCTCCTACATCGCTCAGGGCGAGGTGCTTCCCGTCAGGACCCGCTCCTTCGGCGGCATCGGGATTTTCGCCATCCCGGAGATGGGCCGGTTCTACCGCCACGTACTGGTGCAAAAGCGGTACCCCCACCACGGCGCGGTGGCCTTTGGCCACTACGGCAAGGCCCTGTTTGAGGTCATGAAGTTCCTGGGCGTGGAGGACGTGGCCTACAACCAGCCCAAGAGCCTGCCCTACCCCACCGAGAATCCCTTTAACTAAGCCCTGATGGGAAAAGTGAACAGGTCCAGTAAAAACGGACAGTGACAAAAGGCCCCCTGATGTAGAAAAAAGACTACACCAGGGGGTACTGCTATTGTTATAGAGAGGCACGGCCCAAGCGGCTCCTATCCCGGCTTTAACAAATCTTTAGGAAAATTTTAGGCTCCCAACCGTCTCATCTGCTATAATGGTGAAAGCAGCTAAGATCTCACCGCCCTTTCCGGGGCGCTTTTGAAAGGAGACATGTCTCATGCATGTAGGCTGGATTGATCAAAGTAATCTGCCTCTCTTCCGCACCTTTCTGCTGCCTGATTCCGAAGCGGCCCTGGAGCGAGGAGAACCGTTGACTGCCCTGGGCTTGATGAAGGGAGAGGTGGCCTGCGGAGCCGCGACAGCCTGGCTGGACGGCCAGGACACCCTGTCCATCCGCTCCCTCTACGTCGCCCCGGACTACCGCCGCCAGGGCGGCGGCCGGCTGCTGGTGAACACTCTGGCCGCCCTGGGTACCGGTCTGTGCGGCTCCATCCAATGCGGATATACCCAGACCCTGCCGGAGCACGAAGCTCTGGCTCCTTTCTTTACCGCTCTGGGCTTTCAGCCTGAAGAAGAGGAGAGCGGAATCTACTTGACCACCCTGAAAGAGCTGGCGGACTCTCCCCTGTTCCAAAACCGGACAGAGCCCCCAAAGGGACCGATACCTTTTGTACAGGTATCCACCTCTGCCCTGGTAGCCGTCTACAAAAAGGCTGCCGCCGCCGGGGAAAACTATCTGGAGGTCCCCCTCACCGATCCCTCAGTGGATCAGCAGGCCAGCGTGGCTATCCTGGAGCAGGGCATGCCCCGTTCCTTCGCCGTGCTGACCCGACAGGCTCCCGACCAGGTGACTCTGGCCTGGGTAAAGAGCGCCCAGCCCAATGACCTGCCTCTGATGCTCCAGTCCGCCTTCGCGCGGCTGCGGGAGATCTCCGCCCCCGAGACCCGGGTAGCCGTACAGACGGTGGACGACCAGACCGCCCAGCTGATGGCCGCCATTCTCCCCGGCGTCTCTCCCATATCCCGGAGCTTTATACGGCCGGTGGAATACAAGGAAGGAGGATCTCTATGAGCCAGGCCTACCAGCAGGAGCAAAAGCAGGAACAGATCCAGACCCAGCAGCAGGAGGTTCAACAGGAGCAGGTTGTGCGCCAGACCGCTCCGGAGCAAGAGGAAGTCCGTCAGCAGGCCGCCCAGGACCAGGCCCTCAATGCCCAGCTCACCACCGTCGTCCACCAGCAGCTCCCTCCCGCGCAGGCCGTCCAGGCCGCCCATGGGGCCCCTGTCCAGGAGGAACTCCCCTCTCCCACCGGCTACAAGGCCCGCAGACGGGAGAAAAAGCACGCCAAGATTGCCCGGAAAGCCTGCCCGGTTGGCACTGCCATCACCTACGACCTGGTGGAAGGGGCCAGGTTGTCCAAGGAACGGAAAGCCCTGTCCGCCCGGGAGTGTCCCCAGATGCAGACCTGTTCCTCCTATGACCGGCGGGTGCTGATGTCCTTCTGCAAAGGCTATCAGAAGGGCAAGCTGGGCGGGATGTCCGCCCAGGATAAGGCCAACAAAGCCGCAGACCACCAGCTCTTCACCGACTATCTCACCGGGAATCTGGAGCGCCGCAGGCCCCACCTGGACAACATGGTCAAGGAACTGCTTGCCATCCGTTTTACCCCCGACATGCTGACCGTGCGCAACGTCCGACGGAATATGGCCCGCTATAGGGACATTGTGGATAAATTCTACGCCATGAACGACATCATGAAGGACCCGGTGAACGTCCCTTATTTCAACGCCATGGACCCCATGACCCGCCAGGCTCTGGAGGCCGCCTTCCCCCTGTCTCTGGCCTTTTCCGCCGCCCTGTTCACCCTATCCAACAAGTATGGCTGTGACCTGGACAAAGGCGAATACATAAGCCACGTCCAGGAGCAGAACATCCATCAGGCCAACGCCACCCTCCCGGAATTTCTGACCGACTACCGGCAAGCTCAGGCCGGCCACCAGCAGGAGGAGGAACGTCAGATACGCCAGAGCGGAGGGGACTACGCCGCTCGGGTAAAGCAGAACGAAGACTTGCTGCGCCAGGCCCTGGCCGACTCCGGCGTGACCCTGGCACTGGCAGAGCGCCGGGCCCCCTGGATGGTCAAAGGGGCCGCCCTGCTCCAGGTGGGGGAAGAACACCGGGAGGAAAACGCCGCCGTGGTGAAGATGCTGGTCCAGTTCCACCAAGCCCCCGGCGGCGTACCCCCCAAGGATGTGTACTACCAGGTAAAAGACCGGCTGACTCCCCGGGTCCAGCGGATCCTGGACTGCGACGTCAACGCCCTGGCCGCCCTGCCGGACAGCGCGCTCATCCTCCACGCCGCCGAGCTCAACCAGATGCTGCTGGACGTGGAAATGCTGGCTGAGCTAATGGGGACCAGACACCACACCGCCACTCCCGCTCAGACCGCCTACCTCACCCTGGGGGACGACCTGATCCGGTACAAGGGCCCGGAGTACGCCTATCAGGCATCCATGATCCAGGCCCTGGCCCAGCGGGCCCGGGCCCTGGCCGTGGGCTACATGACAAAGCACGGCGGAGCGGACGCCGCCTGCTTCATCCAGGAGGAGCAACCCCTGGCCGGCGGCATCCCCGCCTGGACGGAGCGGCAGCTGGCCGCCTCCAGCCAGCAGATGGAGGAGAGCCGGACCCGGCTGCAAAACAGCGCCATCGTGGGCCATCCGGAGTACGAGGAGCGGTTGGCCCAGGGCGTCAAAATCGGCAAAAATATGGCCAACCTGATGGACGATCCCCTGACCCGGGTGACCTGGGAATACGAGCGCAGTCAGGCGCCGGAAGCCCAGGCGGTGCGCCAGCGTCTCCAGGACGAGAATTACTACTCCCTGAACTACACCCCCCAGGAGCTGGAGGCCAGGGGCCTGCCGGCGAACCTGTCCGAATCCCTGTTCCGCCGGTTTGGGGCCTTCCTCCAGTCCCGGGCCGCCCAGGCCCTGCTCACCCCCGAAACCCTGCGGGAGATGCTGGAAAACCTGGCAGCGGGGGCGGGGCTCCACCGCACGGCTCCCATGGGGCAGGACCCCAACGAGGACGCCCTGAAGGAGGCCTCCCAACGAAATGCCGCCGGTATGGCCCAGCTCAGGCAGGTGCTCAGCGCCCACTTCCGCTACCTGGAGCGGAAGTATGGCGACCAGCTGATGTTCCTCACCCCGGAGGAGCTGGCGGAGCATCAGGCGGATCTGGACGCAGACTTCGCCTTCTCCCAGGTTGCCTTGAAGCTCATGGACAATTACCCCGACTTTTTCGCCCAGGAAATTCAGGATCTGGATGAACTCCACTTCAGAAACCGGCTGCAATACTATGCCTCGGTGGGCAAGAGCGTCAAGGACATGTATACCATCCTGCGCACTGCTCAGAACAGGGAGGAAGCCCTGACTCGTATGAAGGAGTACTGGCAGATCGCAGAATCGACCCCCGACTATGCGCAGGCGTATCAAGCCATACGTGCCCGTCACCCAGGCTTTGCCCACCCCGTCCGGTGGAATCAGGGCGTGCAATAACCGTCCTAAACGGGCCTGTTGCGGCAACAGGCCCGTTTTGTTATCTAAAAGCACAACCTGTTTCCCGCTGTAACCTTTTCCCTTGTCATATCGCTATAGAGGGTGAAAGGCCTTTCAGGAGAGGGAGAGGAGGGAGGACCGTGGAAGATACCTGTATTGTGGACCTGTTTCTGGCCCGGGACGAGGGGGGCATCCGGGAGGCGGCGGACAAGTACGGAAACCGACTGAGGCAGCTGGGCTTTCATCTGCTGCCCGACCGGCTGACGGTGGAGGAGTGCGAGAACGACGCCTATCTGGCGGCCTGGGACTCCATCCCGCCCCACCAGCCCCGGGACTACCTCTTCCCCTTCCTGGCCCGGCTCATGCGCCACAAGGTGCTGGACCAGTGCCGGGCCCGCCGCCGCCGGAACGAGATCGCCCGGCTCACCGCCCTGACCCGGGAGCTGGAGGAGTGCATCCCCGGCCCCGACCCCACCCAGGAGCTGGTGGACGGCATGGCCCTGGGGGCGGCCCTCAACTCCTTCCTCAGGGCCCTGCCGGAGGAGCCCCGGAACATCTTCCTCCGGCGGTACTGGTTCTTCGACCCCGTCGGGGACATCGCCCGGCGGTACGGACTCACCCAGAGCAAGGTCAAAACCACCCTGTTCCGCACCCGACAGGGGCTGCGGGACCACCTGACCAAGGAGGGATTTACGGTATGAAAGCGGACGACTTGCTGGACAGCCTGGAGCACGTGGACCCGGCCCTGGTGGACCGGGCCGCCAAACCCCCCAAGAAATCACCCCGCCGCCCCCTGTGGGTGGGGCTCACCGCCGTGGCGGCGGCCGCCGCCATCCTCATCGGCATTTCCCTGCAGCCCGGTAGGAGCTCTCTGACAGGCCAGCCTTCCCCGGTGCCCAATAACAGCCCCATAATCGCCCACGCCTCTGCTCTCGCGGTGGCGGCATACCCGGAGATGGCCCCCTACCCCAGTGAGGCCGACTATCTGAAGGCCAACGGCGATATCGATATGGACGCCTGGAGGGCGTGCTACGACGCCTGGTGGGCCGACCGGAAGGCCCAGCTGGACCAGCCGGAGGGCTACGACAGTGGCCTGGAGGGGTATTACGCCGCCTCCCTGGTCCAGTTCCTGGGGGGCGGGGGCACGGAAAACAGGGTGTACTCCCCCCTGAACCTCTACTTTGCCCTGGGGATGCTGGCCGAGCTCACCGACGGCGACAGCCGCCAGCAGATCCTGGACCTGCTGGGCCAGGACAGCATTGAGACCCTGCGCACCCAGGCCAGGGCCCTGTGGAACGCCAACTACTGCGACGACGGGGCGGTGACCAGCGTCCTGGCCTCCTCCCTGTGGCTCAGCCAGGACGTGCCCTTCGTCCAGTCCACCCTGGACACCCTGGCCGACACCTACTACGCCTCCTCCTACCAGGGGGAGATGGGCTCGGCGGAGTTCAACCAGGCCCTCCAGGCCTGGCTCAACGACCAGACCGGCGGCCTGCTGAAGGAGGCGGCGGACCAGATCAAGCTGGACCCGGAGACCGTGCTGGCCCTGGCCACCACCGTGTACTACCGGGGCCGGTGGGCCCAGGAGTTCAACCCGGACAAAACCGCCCCCGACCAGTTCCACACCCCGGAGGGGGACGTGACCTGCGACTTCATGCGCCAGTCCTCCGACAGCGCCTACTACTGGGGGGAGAACTTCTCCGCCGTGGGGAAGACGGTGAAGGACAGCGGCGCCCTGTGGCTGATCCTCCCCGACCAGGGGGTGAGCGTGGACCAGCTGCTGGCCGACCCGGAGGCCCAGGACTTCCTGCTCTCCAACGGGGACTGGGACAACCAGAAGCACCTGACGGTGAACCTGTCCATGCCCAAGTTTGACGTGTCCGGCCAGATCGACCTGAAGGACGGGTTGGAGGCCATGGGGATCACCGACGTGTTTGACCCGGCGGTCTCCGATTTCACCCCCATGACCACCGAGGTGGATGAGATCTACGTCTCCCAGGCCACCCACGCCGCCCGGGTGACGGTGGACGAGGAGGGGCTCACCGCCGCCGCCTTCACGGTACTGGCCGCAAACGGCGGGGCCATGCCTCCGGAGGACGAGGTGGACTTCACCCTGGACCGCCCCTTCCTCTTTGTCCTCACCGGCGCCGCCGGCCAGCCCCTCTTCGCCGGGGTGGTGAACCAGCCCGGGTAACCAGTAACGGCGGGCGATTGATAATCGCCCCTACAGGCAAATTGTCACACCTCCGTAGGGGCTGCCAGTGGCCGCCCGCCATTCCGTCCCCCACCAACGTCACTAAAATGCCTGACCTTCCCCCCTTAGGGGGGAAGGTGGCACGGCGTAAGCCGTGACGGATGAGGGGGCGGGCGGGGACAGAGCCCCGCCTCTACAGATCCAGCACAACCCTTCCGTTTCGTTTCCCGCCCCGTTCCGCCGGGCCGGCCAGTGGCCGCCCGCCGTTCCGTTCCCGCCAAAACCGCAAAAGGGCCTGCCGCGCGATCGCGCGGCAGGCCCAATTTGTTATCGGTATTTGTCCACCACGGCCCGCATCTCGTCCCAGCTGGCCTCCATGTCGGCCACCAGCTTGAACTGGGTGCGGCACCGGTCCAGGTTCTGGCCGGGGCGGTGGATGCGGAAGTACTTGTCCCCCTCCAGGTAATCGGTGAGGAAGCGCATCCCGCACTCCAGAGTGATGAGCCGGGCCCCCCAGGGCAGATACTCCAGCTCCCCCTCGGTGAGGGCCCCGCCGGCCCCCTCCAGGAAGCCCCGGGTATAGGCGTCGAAGAGATCCAGGTCAAAATTCACCCTGGACAGGTCGGTCTCGTCCTCGGCGCAGTGGTTGGCCCCGAACCGGATAGAGTCTCCAAAATCGTTCACCGACAGGCCGGGCATGACGGTGTCCAGGTCGATGACGCACAGGGCCTCTCCCGTCTCCCGGTCCAGCAGCACGTTGTTCAGCTTGGTATCGTTGTGGGTCACCCGCAGGGGGAGCTCCCCCTCCCGCAGGGCCCGGCACACCACCGAGCAATCCCTCTCCCGGGCGGCCACAAAGTCCAGCTCAGCCTTCACGTCCTTTACCCGGCCCAGAGGGTCGGCGGCCACAGCGGCCTTCAGCTTGGCCAGCCGGTCCTCGGTATCGTGGAAGTGGGGGATGGTCTCATACAGGGTGTCCGCAGGGTAATCCTTCAGCATCCGCTGGAACTTGCCAAATGCCCTGGCGGAGGTGGCGAACCGCTGGGGGGTGTCGGCGCACTGGAGGCACATGGTACCCTCTACAAAGGGGTACACCCGCCAGGCGCTCCCCTCAGGATCCATGTGAAAATAGGAGCCGTCCCGGGCGGCGCATAGGGAGAGGGTCTCCCGCTCCGGGTCTCCTCCGGCTGCGGCGATCTCCTTTTTCAGGTAGGAGGTGACCCCCACGATGTTGGCCATCACCTGCTCCGGGTGGTGGAAGGCGTTGGCGGAGATCCGCTGGAGGATAAAGCGTCGGCAGGGGTCCTCCCCTGGCTGGGTGTGGACACAGAAGGTGTCGTTGATGTGGCCGGAGCCGAAGCGCACCGCCCCCACCACCTGGCCGCCAAAGTCAAATGCGTCCAGGGCGGCCTGTAGATACTGCTCAGCAGGCGCCATGGTCACACGCTCCCCACAGATCGTCGGGATACAGTCCCGCCTGGGTCATGGCCTGGACGGCAGCCACCACCACCGGCTTGTCCTCCCGGTAGGTGACTCCGTACCACTTGTCGGCGCTGCGCAGCACCTTCACCCGGGCCTTGCCCTCCTCCAGCAGCTGGGTCACCACGCTGGGGAGATAGAACTCCCCTTTCTCCGGGTTTTCCGCCAGGGCTTTGTCCAGGAAGGCGGGCAGCCGGGCCTCCGCCTCGGTGAGGAAGCTGTGGGAGAAGCCCCACAGGTTCATGGACACGATGGTGTCCCCGGACAGGGCGGTCCAGGTCTGGCCGCCGTCCTCGGTGAACCGGGCGTTCTCCCCGTCCTTCTCGATGTGGGTGCGCTCCACCACCGCTTTCAGGTAGTGGTTTTCATCCTCGGCGCACACCCCCCGGGCCACATGGCCGTGCTCGGTGACAGTGTTGCCCAGGCGGTAGCCCACCATGGCGTACTCGTAGCAACCGGCCTGGTCGGGATGACTCTCCAGATACTGGTAGATCTCCCGGAACGCCTGGGGGCCGTAGTAATCGTCGGAGTTGATGACGGCAAAGGGGCCCTCCACCACCTTGCGGGCGGCCAGCACCGCGTGGCAGGTGCCCCAGGGCTTGACCCGGCCGGCGGGCACGGCATAGCCCTCCGGCAGGTCGTCCAGCTCCTGGTAGGCATACTTTACGTCGATGACCTTACTCAGCCGCTCCCCGATGGCGGCCTTGAAGGTGTCCTCGATCTGGTGCTTGATGACGAACACCACCGTCTCAAAGCCGGCCCGGCGGGCGTCATAAATGGAATAGTCAATGATCATCTGGCCATGGCTCCCTACGGGGTCGATCTGCTTCAGGCCGCCGTAGCGGCTGCCCATGCCAGCCGCCATGACCACAAGTACGGGCTTCTTCATACTTCTCTGTTTCCTTCCTTACCTTGAGCCGCTCAGACGCGATATCCGTTGGGGTTGGTGGACTGCCACTTCCAGGAGGAGGCGCACATCTCCTCGATGCCGTACTTGGCCTCCCAGCCCAGCTCCTCCCGGGCCTTGGTGGGATCGGCGTAGCACTCGGCAATGTCGCCGGGCCGCCGGGGATCCATCACGTAGGGCAGGGTCTTGCCGCAGGCCTTCTCATAGGCGTGGAGGATATCCAGCACAGAGTAGCCCTTGCCGGTGCCCAGGTTGCATACGAACAGGCCGCAGTCCTGCTCCAGCTTCTTCAGGGCGGCCACATGGCCCAGGGCCAGGTCCACCACGTGGATGTAGTCCCGCACGCCGGTGCCGTCGGGGGTGGGATAGTCGCCGCCGTAGACGTGGAGCTTTTCCAGCTTACCCACCGCCACCTGGGCGATATAGGGCACCAGGTTGTTGGGGATGCCGTTGGGGTCCTCGCCGATGAGGCCGGACGCGTGGGCTCCAATGGGGTTGAAATAGCGCAGCAGGGCCACGTTCAGGGTGGGGTCGGCGGCGCAATAGTCGGTGAGGATACGCTCAATGAACAGCTTGGTGGTGCCGTAGGGGTTGGTGGTGCCGCCGGTGGGGAAGTCCTCCCGGATGGGCACCGAGGCGGGATCGCCGTATACGGTGGCGGAGGAGGAGAACACGAAGTTCTTCACCCCATGCTTACGCATGGCGTTGAGAAGGACCATGGTGTTCACCAGGTTGTTGGTATAGTACTCCAAGGGCTTGGCCACGCTCTCCCCCACTGCCTTCAGGCCGGCGAAGTGGATGACCGAGTCGATCTCCGGGTACTTGACAAAAAGCTCCTCCACCTGGGCGGGGTCGCACAGCTCCGCCTTCACGAAGGGGACGCTCTTGCCCACGATCTGCTCCACCCGGTGGACGGCCTCCTCGCAGGAGTTGACCAGATTGTCCGCCACCACGATATCGTACCCCGCCTGGATCAGTTCCACGCAGGTATGGCTGCCGATATAGCCGGCGCCGCCGCTGACCAGAATAGACATAAACGCACTCCTTTTCCACATTCTGTCGGCCCTGTGGGCCTGGCATCTCTCATGACCGCATGGGAAATTGTTTTGCAGCCCTCATTATAATATGGTCGGGAGCGGAGTGCAACCGCTCTAAGGTTTTTTATCTGTTTTTTCCAAAGAAAAGCCCAAAAAAGCGGGGCGCGCCGACAGATTCGGTGCGCCCCGCAATAGAGGGTGAGATTATTTGTCCAGCAGCTCGTTATACAGGCCCCGGGCGGTGTAGGTGGTATGGAGCAGCTCATGGGACTTGTGTCCACAGGGCTCGCCCAGGTAGTTCTTGTACAGATCCAGCAGATCGGGGTTCTCGTGGCTCTTGCGGAGGGTCTTGGCCTCGTCCTCGTTGTACAGGGCCTGCATCCGCTTCTCACGATAGCCCTCCTCCCGGTTCCGGGGCTGGCCGCCGCCGTTGATACAGCCGCCGGGGCAGCCCATGACCTCGATAAAGTGATAGGGAGAGGTGCCGGCCGCCACATCCCGCATGAGGATGTCGGCGCCCTTCAGGCTGGAGGTAACGGCCACCCGGGCGGTCACTCCCTCCAGGAAGGAGTACTCCGGCAGTACGTTCTCGAAGGTGATGGCGGCCTCCTTCACCAGCTCCAGACCCACGATGGGGGTGACGTGCAGGCCCTCGAAGGGCAGCTCCCGGCCGGTAGTCAGCTCATAGACAGTACGCAGGGCGGCCTCCATCACGCCGCCGGTAACGCCGAAAATATCGGCGGCGCCGGAGCACAGGCCCAGAGGATCGTCAAACTTCTCGTCGGGCAGGTTGGCAAAATCGATGCCGGCGGCCTTGATCATGCGGGCCAGCTCCCGGGTGGTGAGGACGGCGTCCACATCCCGGCGGCCGTGGACCTCCATCTCGGGCCGCTGGACCTCGTACTTCTTGGCGGTACAGGGCATGACGGAGATCATGTACATCTTGGCAGGATCGATGCCTTCCTTCTCAGCGTAGAAGGACTTCACCAGGGCGCCCATCATGGTATGGGGAGCCTTGCAAGTGGACAGGTGGTCCAGCTCGGTGGGGAATGCGTGCTCGATGTGCTTGATCCAGCCGGGGGAGCAGGAGGTGAGCATGGGCAGCACGGCCTGGCCGCCGGTAAGGGCCGCCTTCAGGCGGTGGAGCAGCTCGGTGCCTTCCTCCAGGATGGTAAGGTCAGCGGCAAAGTCGGTGTCAAACACATGGTCGAAGCCCAGGGCATGAAGAGCGGCGGCGATCTTGCCGGTACAGCGGGTGCCGGTGGGCATCCCAAATTCCTCGCCCAAAGCGGCCCGGACAGCGGGGGCCACCTGAATGACGGTGACCTTGTTTTCGTCCTCCAGGGCCTTCCACACCGGCTTGATGGCGTCGGTCTCGGTGAGGGCGCCGGTGGGGCAGACAGACACGCACTGGCCGCACATGGCGCAGGCGGTGGAGTTCAGGGGCAGGCCCATGGCGGGGGAGATGACGGTGTCAAAGCCCCGGTGCTGGGCGTTGATGGCTCCCACCTCCTGGATCTGGTTACACACGGTGACGCAGCGGCGGCAGAGGATACACTTGGAGGTGTCCCGGGTGATGGAGGGGGACACGTCCACATGGGCGGGGCCCATTTCGCCGGAGATGCGGGCCTCGGTGACTCCCAGCTCCTCGCCCAGAGCCTGGAGCTCGCAGCTCTGGTTGCGGGCACAGGACAGGCAGTCCTTGGGATGGTTGGAGATGAGCAGCTCGTAGAGCACCTTCCGCTTTGCCCGCACCTTGGGGCTGTTGGTGTGGATCACCATGCCCTCCTTGGCCTTCACCATGCAGGAGGCCTGGAGATTGCGCATGCCCTCCACCTCCACCACGCAGATGCGGCAGGTGCCGTACTGGTGGACATCCTTCAGGTAGCACAGGGAGGGGATGTGGATGCCGTTCTGCCGGGCGGCCTCCAGGATGGTGGAGCCCTCCTGAGCCTGGCAGGGTTTTCCGTTGATGGTCAGATTCAGCATCTTCCTTACCTCCTATCGCAGTGCAGGCAGCGCAGGCACTCGGCCATGGCGTCCAGGTTGTGGTAGCCCTGGGCCACCTCGTTGAAGTTGTCCACCCGGTCTTCCACACCCAGGCAGCGGGTGGGGAAGCGGTCGTGCTCTTCCACGTCGCCCACGGGGATGACAGGGATCTCGATCTCCTCGCCCTTGTTGAGGATACCGGCGCCGCCCAGATAGCGGTCAATACCCGCGGCGGCCTTCTTGCCGTCGGCGATGGCGTTGATGACCACACGGCTGCCGTGGGCGGCGGCGTCGCCGCCGGCGAACATGCCGGGCCGGTTGGTCTCACCGGTGAAGCGGTTGGTGGCGAAATTCTTGCCGCCCTCGTCGGTGGGCAGGGTATTGGCATCCAGGCCCTGGTTGACGGCGGCCACCACCCCATCGCAGGGAATCTCGAACTCGGAGCCGGGGATGGTGCGGCTGCGCATACGGCCGTCCTTTCCGAAATCGGCCAGCTCCCGGCGGATCAGGCGGATGCCGGTGACCTTGCCCTTCTCTCCCAGGATCTCCACGGGAGAGGCCAGCTCCACCAGGTTGATGCCCTCCTCACGGGCCTCGGCCACTTCCTCGGCGCCGGCAGGCATCTCGTCCACGGTGCGGCGGTAGGCCACGGTGATCTCCTCCGCCCCCAGGCGGCGGGCGGTACGGGCGCAGTCCATAGCGGTGGAGCCGCCGCCGATGACCACCAGACGGCGGGGAACGGTACGGTCCACGTTGAGGCCCACCCGACGCAGGAAGGACAGGCCGCTCTCCACGCCCTCCAGGTCCTCGCCGGGCACGTCCATACGCATGGGCTTCTGGGTTCCGATGGCCATATATACCGCGTCGCTGCGCTTCATAAGCTCGTTGACCGTCATGATGCAACCGGCACGGGAACCGATGCGGGAATTGGTGTGGATGGTAACGCCGGCCTCCTCAATGGCGGCGATCTCCTTGGCCAGCACCTCGTTGGGCAGGCGGTACTCGGGGATACCCCAGTACAGCACGCCGCCGGCCACCGCGTCGGCCTCGTACACGTCCACCTTGTGGCCCAGCTTGGCCAGGTAATAGGCACAGGTGAGGCCGGACGGGCCGGCGCCCACCACCGAAACCTGCTTGCCGGTGGGCGGGTTGGGCTTGACGGGGGGCACTTCATACTCGCCGCTGAGCACGTGGTCGCCCACGAACCGCTTGATGGAGCAGATGGACAGGGGTTCATCCACCTGGCTGCGGCGGCAATGCCGCTCGCAAGGATGGGTACACACACGACCGCAGACGGCGGGGAAGGGATTGTCCTGACGGATGAGCCGGTAGGCGTCGCCCAGGCGGCCGGCAGCCACCAGGGACAGGTAGCCGGGCACATTGACCCCGGCGGGGCAGGCGTTGCGGCAGGGAGAGGTGTACAGCTCAGAGCACACCCCGGCGTCGCAGTGCTTGGCCTTGATGTGGGTCTCGTACTCGTCCCGGAAGTAGCGGATGGTGGACAGGACGGGGTTGGAGGCGGTCTGACCCAGGCCGCACATGGCGGTCTGCTGCAGGGTGGAGGCCAGCTCCTCCAGCATCTCGATGTCGCCTTCCTCGCCCTTGCCCTGAGTGATGCGCTCCAGGATCTCCAGCATCCGCTTGGTGCCCACACGGCAGGGCAGGCACTTGCCGCAGCTCTCGTCCCGGATGAAGTCCATAAAGTAGCGGGCGGTGTCCACCATACAGGTGTCCTCGTTCATGACGATGAGACCGCCGGAGCCCATGATAGCCCCCAGGGCGGACAGGGACTCGTAGTCCACCGTCACGTTCAGGTGCTCCTTGGTGAGGCAGCCGCCGGAGGGACCGCCGGACTGGATGGCCTTGAAGCCCTTGCCATCCACGATGCCGCCGCCGATCTTGTAGACGATGTCGCCCAGCACGGTACCCATGGGCACCTCGATGATGCCGGCGTTGACAATGGCGCCCGCCAGGGCAAAGACCTTTGTGCCCTTGCTCTTCTCGGTGCCGAAGCCAGCGTACCAGGAAGCACCGTTGAGGATGATGGGGGCCACATTGGCCAGGGTCTCCACGTTGTTGATGATGGTGGGCTTTTCAAACAGGCCGGACTCAAAGGGGAAGGGAGGCTTCTGCCGGGGCTCGCCTCTCATGCCCTCGATGGAGGCCAGCAGGGCGGTCTCCTCGCCGCAGACGAAGGCGCCGGCTCCGATGCGGATCTCCAGATCGAAGTTGACCCCGGAGCCCAGGATGTTCTCGCCCAGCAGACCGGCCTCCCGGGCCTGGTCGATGGCGGCGCCCAGCCGCTCTACCGCCAGGGGGTACTCGGCCCGGACGTAGACATAGCCCTTGTCGGCGCCGATGGCGTAGCCGCCCAGCAGCATGCCCTCGATGATGGAGTGGGGATCGCCCTCCAGCACGGAGCGGTCCATGAACGCGCCGGGGTCGCCCTCGTCGGCGTTACACACGATGTACTTCTGACCCTTGGGGGCCTTCATACCGGCCTCCCACTTGACGCCGGTGGGGAAGCCGGCGCCGCCCCGGCCCCGCAGGCCGGAGGCCTTCATCTCCTCCACCACCTGCTCGGGGGTCATGGTCAACAGGGCCTTGGCCGCCGCGCCGTAGCCGTCCCGGGCGATATAGGCGTCCAGGGAGGAATATTCCATGCGGCCGCAGTTGCGCAGGGCGATGCGGACCTGCTCCTTGAAAAAGCTGATGTCGTCCAGCTTGGGAACCCGCTTCTTTTGGAAGCTGTCCCAGAAGGTGTACTCCTCCACCACCTGGCCGGACACCAGGTGGCGCTCCACCACCTCGCGGACCTTCTCGGGGTCCATAGAGGTGTAGAAGATGCCGTCAGGCTCCACCAGCATGACAGGGCCGGCGGCACAGGTGCCCATACAGCCGGTGACCAGCACGCTGACGGAATCGGTAAGGCCGTGGTCGGCCAGAGCCTGGTCCAGAGCCTCCCGGACCTCCTGGCAGTGGGAGGACACGCAGCCGGCGCCGCCGCACACCAGCACCTGCCAGGCGCACTTGCTCTGGCGGTCCAGATAGCTTTCCTTGATGCGGTTCAGATCCGCGACAGACTGTATGCGACTCACTGTTCATCCCCCCCATTCTCATCATACCGGGCCAGAATGCTCTCCAGCCGCTCGGGCTTGACCTGCTTATACACGGTGTCGTCGATGGACATGGCGGGGGCCAGTCCACAGGCGCCGATGCACCGGGCCACCTCCAGGGTAAACTTCCGGTCGGCGGTGGTGTCCCCTACCTTCACATTCAGCAGTTCCTGGAGCTTCTCCACGATCTTCTTGCCGCCCCGGACATAGCAGGCGGTGCCCAGGCACACCCGGATGGTGTGCTTGCCCCTGGGCTGAGTGGAGAAAAAGGAGTAAAAGGTCACTACCCCCGACACCTCGGACAGGGGGATCTGCAGCTCATCGGCCACGATCTTCTGTACCTCGATGGGGAGGTATCCATAAATGGTCTGGGCCATATGCAGGACCTGGATCAAGGACCCCTCCTTGCCCCGGTACTCCCGGGCCAGAGAGCGGATGCGCTTCTGCAGGGTCTCCTCGCTCTCCGTGCCGCAGCCGCAGCAGCAGGCGCACTGGCTTTCCATCGCCTTCTGAGACATACCTCAACACCTCGTTTTCCTTATGATTTTGGATTCCTCTAATTCATTTAGAAGAGCTTAACTACACTTTACCACACGCAGGTCAAAAAGTAAAATGCACATTTTAAACTCGTTATTCCAAAAATAAATAAACCGCCTGGGATAGTTGCCAGACGGTTGGTATAGTATCATTCCAGCGTAGTCTCCTGGGCGGCCAGACGCTCCTGCTTGCACATGGACCGGCACAGCCGAAGGAAGAGGCGCACGGCGTCGTTGGGGCTGTCCGCCCGGGCCAGGGCAGTCATATGGAACAGGCCGGTGGTGCCCGCCACCTGGGGAGCCCGCAGGCCGGGCAGCGGGGTATCGGGGTAGTAGCATTGGGGAATGAGGGCTACCACATCCTCCAGCTGGACCTGGAGCAAGGCCTCCTCCTGCTGCTCCCCGGAGTAACAGATCACCGGGCTCAGGCCGCAGGAGCGGAACAAGGCTGTCATCAGGGCGGGATAACCCAGCCCGCCCCTGGTCTGAGGCACCAGCAGCCGCTCTCTGGCCAGCTCCGCCGGGGTGACCACCGCCCGGCTGGCCAGGGGGTGGTTTTCCCGCATGGCGGCCACCAGGGGCACCTGCCGCAGGTTGACCCCCTGGAATTCCGAAGGGATGGCATCGTCGGTGCGCAGAGTGATGGCGGCGTCCAGCACCCCGTCCCTCACCCCGTCCTGAAGGGCCTCCACATGCTGGTAGGAGATGAGCCGCACCGAGATCAGGGGGTATTGCTCCCGGAACCGGTAGAGAACCTGAGGCCATAGCCCTCCGTTATAGATCCACCGGCAGCCCAGGGTGAGGCTGCCCGCCATGCCGTCCCGATACTCCTGGAGCCGCCGCCGGGCGGCGTCGTACCGGGCCATGACCCCGGTGGCCTCGGGAAGAAACATGGCCCCCGCCTCAGTGAGGGACACCGACTGCCGGTCCCGCCGGAACAACTGAATACCCAGCTCCTCCTCCAGCTGCACGATATGCCGGCTGAGGGTGGGCTGGGTCAGGTTGAGCTCCTGGGCGGTTTTACTATAGTTCAGGTAGCGAGCCAGCAGGACAAACTCCGCCAGCAGGTTCAATTCCACATCGGTCGCCCCCACATCAAAATACTATATAGTTTAGTTTCTTCAGTTCAATAATTTATATCACATCTTTCCACCTTTTGCAAGTGCCAGACCTTGCTTTTCCTGTCCGCCCACAGATTTCTCCCCTTTCCGCATAACGGCCGCCCAAATGCGGATACTAACGGGGCAGGCATGGGCCGTGTCCAACGGGACCAACCCAGGCGGGTGGGCGTCCATGCGGGAGAAACAGAATCAAATCGAGAGTTGGAGTGAATGCAGCCATGAAAGCAACGGGAATTGTTCGCCGCATCGACGACCTGGGGCGCATCGTGATCCCCAAGGAGATCCGCAGAACCATGCGCATCCGGGAGGGCGACCCCCTTGAGATCTAC
>NZ_JACJLC010000052.1 GCF_016901955.1 Pseudoflavonifractor phocaeensis | reverse complement strand
TGACAATGGCTGAATTCCATAAAAGCGGCCCTTTGAGCCGTTTTTATGGAATCGCGCGGCTGCCGCCGCGCGAATAAACCGATGTTCGGTTTATTCATCAGACATTATCTTATACCAAACCACAGGAGCGATGCAACCATGTCGGAAGAAAAGACCAATGTGATGCGGGTCCTGGACCAGAAAAAGATCCCTTACACGCCCCACTGGTTTGACCCCAAGGGCGTGCTGGACGGAGGCACCGCCGCCGCCCTCATGGGCAAGGACCCGTCCACCGTATACAAGACCCTGGTGACCCAGGGCGCCAGCAAAAAATACTACGTCTTTGTGGTGCCGGTGGAAAAGGAGCTTGATCTGAAGGCGGCGGCCAAGGCTGTGGCTGAGAAGTCCATCGAAATGATCCGCCAGGCCCAGCTGCTTCCCCTCACCGGATATATCCACGGGGGCTGTTCCCCGGTTGGGATGAAAAAGCAGTTCCCCACCGTATTTGACCAGAGTGCCGAAGCGCTGGACACCATCACCGTCAGCGCCGGAAAGATCGGCGCCCAGGTAGAGCTGGCTCCCGTTCCTCTGGCGGCCCTGGTCCGGGGGCGCTTTGCCCCGGTGGCAAAATAATTTTGGGAACAGAGGGAACCTTTTGTCCGCGGCCCCGTCTAAGGTGGTGAAAACAATTCCGCAAGGAGGACACCACCTATGAAAAAGCTCGGCGCCGCCGCTCTGGCCCTTACTCTGGCCGGAGCCATGACTCTCCCCGCGCTGGCCGCGGAGGAGACCCCCATCCTCATCTCCGCCCAGGTTTATCCCACCTCCATCACGCTCAACGGAGAGGCCCTGGACACTGAAAAACTGCCCGCCGTGGACGGCAGCCTGCTGCCCATGCGTTTGCTGGCCGAGGCCGATCACGGCAGCGCCTACTGGGATCAGGAGGGCAATCAGGGCTGGTTCACCTTCGGCAGCGACCAGATCACCGTGAACTTTGCCGACAACTCCGTCACCCTTAACGACGAGCCGCTGGAGGTGGAAGGAGTAGAGGTGCGCGCCGGCGTCACCTTCATCTCCTCCGACGTGCTGACCGCCCTGGAGGGCTATTCCGTCACCTGGGCTGACTCCGCCGTGGACATCACCACCCCCAACAACGATCCCCTGGTGAAGCTGGCCTATTCCATTCAGGATGTCTCCGAATCCTTTGGTATGCGGGCCGATGAGACTTTGCTGGCCGAGGCTTACAAGATCCCTGTGGACCAGTTTGAGGAGATTGTAGCCTTCTTCCCCATGATCACCAGCCCCGACACCGTGGTGGTGGGCAAGCTGACGGAGGGCGCAGACCAGCAGGCGGTGGCCGACGCCCTGGAGGCCTACCGGCAGAGCCAGGAGGACACCTTCTCCTGGTACCTGTCCCAGCACCTGCCCAAGGTGCAGGACGCCCGCACCGTTTTTGAGAACGGCTACTTCCTCTTCCTCATCGGCGAGAACGCCGACCAGGGGGAGCAGCTCTTCCGGGACTTTGTAGCCGCCCAGGATTGATCCGCTCTTTTTGCAAGGCTCCGCTTTTGCGGGGCCTTGTTTTTTTGCCCCAGTGCCGATATAATGCTGATAAGGAGGGATCACCATGGAACAAACTCCCATCGGGACCGCCGCCCAGACCCTGGAGGAGCTGCGGGCCTGCTACGCCAGCTTTCTGGAGGCCCTGACCCAGCGCAGCGCCGTGGACGTGGGCGAGGCCTTCGCCTTTTTCATCAGCCCCTACGGCAACCCCCGCCTGTCCCAGACCATGGACGAGTTCGCCCCGGCGGTGGCCGGGCTGGCGGAGGGGCTGGCCGCCCAGCTGACAGGCTGTCCCCCGGAGGACGCCGACGCCCTGGCCGCCCAGGCCCTGGAGCTGATGCTGTTTTACCCCATGCCAGGAGACCACATGCTGGAGTTCTCCCTGGCCGCCCTGGAGGGGAGCGCCCAGCCCCTGCTCTCCTTCCTGGCCGCCCAGCGGCGGCAGGAGCTGGCGGAGCGGTACGCCAAGCGCACCAAGCCCCGGAAAATGCTGCCCAACCAAAAGAAGATCTGGAAGGCCCTGTCCAGGGGCTGACCGAAAACCCGCCCAGGGACTCCGCCGCCGGATCGGCAGCGGGGTCCCTGCTTTTTGGGCAAACTGCCGTCATATTTGCGCCGTTTTCCGTTTTCATGCCGTCCCCGGCAAAAACACTATGCAGCTTGCATAGTGTTTTTGTTTCAAATACCGCGTTATTTTTTCAAATATTCTTTTATTTTATATCAATAAGTTCTCATTTTTTGCTTCGGTATCTTGACAAGGGGGCTCCGCTGCTTTAAGATTAACTTAAGGATCTGTCCGGCGGCAGGGCCTGGATACGGACCGGAAGCCGGGCGCGAAAAGGAGGAATCTGCATGAAAAAACGTATCCTGAGCACGCTGCTGGCCCTGGTACTGGTACTGGGCGCCATATCCCCTGCCCTGGCGGCGGGCATGGAGTCCTTCCAGCCCGAATACGACGACTTTGAGGGCAAATTTACCGACCTGACCGCCGGGGCCTGGTATATGGAAAGCGTCCAGACCGCCTATGAGCTGGGCCTGATGCTGGGCACCAGCGGCTCCACCTACTCCCCCGACGGCAGCATCAGCATCGGCTCCGCCATCGCCCTGGCCTGCCGGCTCCACAGCATCTACTACACCGGCCAGGGCAGCTTCGTCCAGGGTGACCCCTGGTACCAGGTGTACGTGGACTATGCCCTGGAAAACGGCATCATCACCCAGGGCCAGTTTGCAGACTACAACGCCAACGCCACCCGGCGGGAGTTTGCCGCCATCCTGGCCAGGGCCCTGCCCGCCGAGGCCCTGCCCGCCATCAACACGGTGGAGGACGGAGAGATCCCCGACCTGGCCGCCGGCTCCGCCAACTATGACGACATCTACATGCTCTACCGGGCGGGGATCCTGACCGGCAGCGACAATTACGGCACCTTTGCTCCCGAGACCACCATCGGCCGCTCCTCGGTGGCCGCCATTGTGGCCCGGATGGCCGTGCCCGACCTGCGCAGGAGCTTTGTCCTGGAGCATGCCGTCACCGGCATCACCCTGAACAAGAGCACCCTGGGTCTGGGCGTAGGCGCCACAGAGACCCTCACCGCCACCGTCTCCCCCTCTGACGCCACCGACAAGACGGTGACCTGGACCTCCTCCAACACCGACGTGGCCACCGTCTCGGGCGGCGTGGTCACCGGCAAGGCGGTGGGCAGCGCCACCATCACCGCCGCCACCACCAACGGCAAGACCGCTACCTGCACCGTCACCGTCAGCCAGATGGGTACCCTGGCCAACCCCTACAAGGCGGACGGCTCGGTGACCATCCCCTATCAGGAATACTCCTTTTATCCGGTGAAAAACATCCGCATCAACTGCGTGGGCGAGCTCTCCGGCGACGCGGCCGCCGCCCTGGCCCAGTCGGAGAACCAATTCAACGACACGCCCAACGCCAACCAGGAGTGGCGTTTCCTGGAATTTGATGTAACCTACGTCTCCTGTGAGGGCGAAGAAGAGGTTCTGGAGGCCTCGAAGATTATTTATGATGACACCTTTTTCGCCACCTCCGGCAGCCGTGTCAATGTGGCGGATACGGCCACATTGAGTAACTATTTCAGCGGCTACGGCATCTACGATGTGGAGCTCTACCCCGGCGCCACCGGAAAGGTGGTCATCGGGCTGCTCATGAACAAGAACGCCGGCGACCTGCTGCTCCGGGTGCCCTATAACGAAGGAGATTCCGTCCACTGGGTGCTGTGCGCCCCCGGCACCGCCGGCAGCCTGTCCGACGCCAACGCCGGCACCCCCGGCGGCACAGGCACCACCAAAGGCTACGGCCAGGTGAAGGGCACGGTCACCTGGAAGTACAATGAGTTCGTGGGCGTCCGCGGAGACGACGGCTCAAGCATCATGCTCATTCCTGATAACGACGACGTCATCAACTACGACAACAAACTGGCTGCCATGCTGGCATCGGGGATGGATTACGAGAGCGGGATCCTGGTCACCAAATGCAACGGGTACGGCGAATTCGACTTTGGCGACCGGGTCCCCGCCGGAACCTACCGGTGCCTGATCGTCTCCAAAAATACCACATCCGGATACAGATTCACCAATGAAGAAGGCTGGAGTGCCGAAATCGACCAGATCTTCGGAAAATACTTTAACAGCGACGACCTGGAAACCCTGAAGCTGTTCCTTGGCTTCCAGAACATTGTCACGGATACGGTCACGGTGGAGCAGGGGAGATGCCTCACGCTCTCCCATGACTTTGGGTACACCTACATCTGATCCCGTCCCCGGAACCACTGACTCCGCCCGAGATAAACTGAAATAAGGCAAGGGGTCCTGTTGCAAACTAACGCAGCAGGACCCCTTGCCTGTTATATATTTACTTCATCAGGGAGCACACCAGCTCGGTATACCCCGCCGGGTCGGCCAGGGGCAGGCCGGCGATGAGCTGGGCCTGGGCGTAGAGCAGCCTGGCGTACTTGGCGGCCAGCTCCTTGTCCTCCGCCACCGCCCGCTTCAGGGCGGCGAAAGCCTCGCTCTCCGGGTTGAGCTCCAGCACCCGCTGGGCCTTCATGGTGCCGGCGTTCTCCGGATCCACCTTCTGGAAATATTTCTCCATCTCCAGGGTGATGGGGCCGTCGGCGGTGAGGCAGACGGCGCCGCTCTTCAGCAGCTGGGACACCCGGGCCTCCTTGATCTCCTCTCCCAGGGTCTCCTTCAGGAAGTCCAGCACCTCCTTGCTCTCCTCCGCCTTCTTCTCCAGGTCGGCCTTCTCCTCATCGGTCCGGGGCAGGGCGTCGTCGTCGTCCACCGACTTGAAGGCCTTGCCGTCCACCTCCCCCAGGGCGTTGACCACGAACTGGTCGGCCTCGGCGGTGAGGTAGAGGATCTCGTACCCCTTGTCCCGGATGCGCTCGGCCTGGGGCAGCTTGGCCAGCTGGCCCACGTCCTCACCGCAGGCGTAGTAGATATACTGCTGGTCCTCAGCCATCCGCTCCCTGTACTCGGCCAGGGTGGTGAGCTTGCCCTCCTTGGAGGAGAAGAAGAGCAGCAGATCCTTCAGCAGCTCCTTGTGGGCGCCGTAGTCGGCCACCACCCCCATCTTGATCTGGGGGCCGAAGGCCTTCCAGAAGGTCTTGTACTTCTCCCGGTCCTCCTTCTGGAGCTTGAGCAGCTCGCTCTTGATCTTCTTCTCCAGGTTGGTGGCGATGATCTTCAGCTGCCGGGTGTGCTGGAGCATTTCACGGGAGATGTTCAGGGAGAAGTCCTGGGAATCCACCACGCCCTTGACGAACCGGAAGTGGTCGGGCAGCAGGTCGGCGCACTTGTCCATGATGAGCACCCCGGAGGAGTAGAGCTGCAGGCCCTTCTGGTACTCCCGGGTGTAGAAGTCGAAGGGGGCGTGGGAGGGGATATAGAGCATGGCCTTATACTCCACCATGCCCTCGGCGGACACGTGGATCACGGAGAGGGGGTCCTCCCAGTCGCCGTACTTCTCCTTGTAGAACTGGTTGTACTCCTCCGCCTTCACCTCGCTCTTGGGCCGCTGCCACAGGGGCACCATGGAGTTGAGGGTCTCCCAGGCGTCGTAGTCCTCCCACTCCGGCTTGTAGTCGTCGCCGGCATCCTCGGGCCGGGGCTTCTGGCGGGACTTGTGCATAAGCATCTCAATGGGGTAGTGGATATAGTCGGAGTACTTCTTCACCAGCTCAGACAGGCGGTACTGCTCCAGGTACTCGTCGTAGTGGTCGTCCTCGGTGTTGGCCTTGATGTGGAGGACGATGTCGGTGCCCACGGTCTCCTTCTCGCAGGGCTCGATGGTGTAGCCGTCCGCCCCGTCGGACTCCCACCGCCAGGCCTGGTCGGAGCCGTAGGCCCTGGAGGTGACGGTGACCTTGTCGGCCACCATGAAGGCGGAGTAGAAGCCCACGCCGAACTGCCCGATGATGTCGGTGGTGTCCCCCTCGGTCTTCTCCCCCTTGGCCAGCTCCTCCTTGAACTGGAGGGAGCCGCTGCGGGCGATGGTGCCCAGGTTGCTCTCCAGCTCCTCCTTCGTCATGCCGATACCGTTGTCGCTGATAGTGAGGGTGCGGGCGATCTGGTCGGGGGTGAGGACGATCTTCAGCTGGGACCGGTCCACTCCCACCTTATCGTCGGTGAGGGCCTTGTAGGCCAGCTTGTCCATGGCGTCGCTGGCGTTGGAGATGATCTCCCGAAGGAAGATCTCCTTGTGGGTGTAGATGGAGTTGATCATCAGGTCCAGCAGCCGCTGGGACTCCGCTTGGAATTGCTTTTTCTCCATGATGGTGGATGCCTCCTGTATATGAAGTGTTTTTAAAAAACATAGCGTTAGCACTCATCTTATCCGAGTGCTAACGCTATCATAATCCTTCGTGCGCAAAATTGCAAGGGGGTTCAAGGATTGTTTACAAATAGAGCCGGCCTCACAGCCAGTTCAGCAGGGCGGCCACATAGTCCCGCAGCTTTTTGCTGGAGGCCACGCACAGGAGCACCAGCGCCAGGCCCAGCAGAAAGGCCCACAGGTTGTCCTCGGTGTAAAACCCAAAGCCCAGCAGGGCCACACCCAGTACCGCAATGCCTTTTTTCAGCCTGTCCATGGTGTTCCTCCTATTTCCCCACGCAGAACCGCTCAAAGATCCGGGCGGTAATGTCCTCCCGGATATTGGAACCGGTAAGCTCCCCCAGGGCGGACAGTGCCTCCTCCACATCGGTGAGGAGGGCATCGGGGGTGACTCCCAGCTCCAGGCTGGCCAACCCCCGGGCCACGCTGTCCAGAGCGCGCTTGGCGGCTCCGGCCTGCCGGGCGTTGGACAGCAGCTCCCCCGCCGCCCCGGCGCCAACCGTGGGAAAACGCTCCGCCACCAGCTCCCCCAGCTTGCCCAGCCCCTGGCCGGTTTTGGCGCTCACCTCCACCATGGGAGGCATGGGATCCAGCTCCAAAGGCGGACAGGAAGCGGCGGACAGATCCTCCTTGGTCCACACCAAAATGGTGGGGGCCTGGGCCATGGCCTGCTTCAGCAAAGCCACATCCTCCTCCCCCACCGGGGCGGAGCTGTCCCACAGCACCAGGATGAGAGCGGCTTCCTCCAGGGCAGCCCTGCTGCGCTCCACCCCTATGCGCTCCACCGCGTCGTCGGTGTCCCGGATACCGGCGGTGTCGATGAGCCGAAGGGACACGCCCCCCAGCACGCATTTGGCCTCCACCGTGTCCCGGGTGGTGCCGGGAATATCGGTGACGATGGCCCGGTCATATCCCACCAGGGCGTTGAGGAGGGAGGACTTGCCCGCGTTGGGCCGTCCGGCCAGCACGCAGGGCACCCCGCCGGCGATGTACTTCCCCCGGTCATAGGTGGCCAGCAGGGCCTTGAGCTCCCCCTCCGCCCGGCTCAACCCGGCACGGATGGTGTCCGCCCGAAAGGGATCGATGTCCTCATCGGGGTAGTCCAGCACAGCGTGGAAGTGGGCCAGCAGATCCACCAGACCGTCGTAGATGGCGGCCACCCGGCGGCTCAGAGCCCCGGACAGCTGGCCTGCCGCCTGACGCACGGCGGCGGGGGTCTCGGCGTCGATGAGATCGGCCACCGCCTCCGCCTGAGTCAGGTCCAGCCGGCCGTTGAGGAAGGCCCGGCGGGTAAACTCCCCCGGCCAGGCCTGCCGGACCCCCTGAGCAAAGAGGGCCTCCAGCCCCAGGGCCAGCACCGCAGGTGAGCCGTGACACTGGAGCTCGGCAGTGTCCTCCCCGGTGTAGCTGTGGGGACCCCGGCTGTAGGTGGCCAGGGCCTGGTCAATGGGGGCCCCGTCGGGGCCGTACAGGGTGCCGTACACCAGGGCATGGGGCGGGCAGTTCTCCAGGGCCTTCCCGTTGGCGGGGCGGAACACCGCCGAAGCGGCCGCCACCGCCTCCGGCCCGCTGAGGCGCAGGATGCCAATGGCGCTGGGCGCCGGCGAAGTGGCGATAGCCGCAATGGTATCAGACATGGCGTGTTCCTCCCTTGTGTCCCTTGTGTCAAGCCCGGGTAAAACTTTGGCGATTCTGCCGTTGAATTTCCCCTTGACGTTTTTTATGTCACCTGAAAGATGAATATCTCCCGTTTTCCACCGATGTGGACAAGTGTGGAAAACCCTGTGGACAATGTGGAAAACCCTGCGGGAGCGGAGTTTTCCCACCGGCAGATTCGTCTCCTCTTTGCATATGGTTTTGTATACACCCTGCCAAATACAAATTAGTGAAACAAAATCTTTATTAGCTTGCATAAAAAAATTTCATCATTTTCCACGGGAACCTCTTGCGCCCCCCGGGCAGCCATGATAGGATTACCCTGTGGTAACCAGGCACAGAGCCCGGGCCCGCTCCAGCAGCTTGGTGTACACTCCGTCCATCTGCCACTCTTGGGTGAGCTCCAACAGCCGGTCCGCTGGCAGCCAGGCCACCCCGGTGTTCTCTCCCTCCCGGTGTCGGAGGGGATCGGCCTCATCCGCCGTCAGAAGATAGGTAACGTTCAGGTGTTGGTGGGAGGGCACCCACTCCCCCCGCTTCACATGGCCCCACACCGGCAGAATATCCAGGGAGGCCACGGCGGGGCTGAGGGGGCGGACGTGCTCTATTCCGGTTTCCTCCCGTGCCTCCCGCAGGGCTACCGCCAGCAGGTCCGGGTCCCCGTCTGCGTGGCCGCCGGTCCAGGCCCACACCTGGTACAGGTTGTGGTGAGCCATGAGCACCTTGGTGCAGCCGGCGTTGACCACAAAACCGGAGGCGGTGAAGTGGGCGATCTTGTTGGCCCGGGTGAGGATATCCCCGGGAAAGCGTCGCAAATAGTCCAGGATCATCTCCTTGTCCCCAGCCTCCTGCTGGGTCTGGGGCACATAGGCCTCGATTTCCTCCCGATACATCACTTCACCCTCTCATAGGTCACATAGCGGAAGGTCAACCCCTCATGGGCCTGGGGCTCCCCCTCCTCCACCACCCGCCATGCGGGATCGGCGTCCAGGTCAGGGAAGAAGGCGTCAGCGGGCCAGGTCCTGTCGATCTTGGTGATATAGGCCCTGTGGCACCGGCCCAGCAGGGCCTGGTACACGCTCTCTCCCCCAATGACAAAGGCATCCGCCGGGGCTGCGGCCAGCAGGCTGTCCAGATCGTGGAACACCTCCGCCCCCGCCGGGGCGAAGGAGGTATCCCGGGAGAGCACCAGATTGATCCGGTTTTTCAGGGGCCGGCCCCCGGGAAAGGTGGCCAGGGTCTTGCGGCCCAGGATGACGGCGTGGCCGGTGGTGAGGGCCTGGAACCGTTTCAGATCAGCGGGGATGTAGCACAGCTGATCCCCGTCCTTGCCGATGGCCCAGTTTTGGTCCACCGCCGCAATGAGATTCATAATCGCTCCTCCTTATACCGCCACCGGAATGGGCTGGTCCAGGGTGTGGAACCGATAGCCCTCCAGCCTGAAGCTGTCCTTGGTAAAAGAGTAAAAATCGGTGACGGCCGGGTCCATCCACAGCTTGGGGGCCTCATAGGGAGTACGGGCGATGATCTCCTCTACCACCGGCACGTGGCGGTCATAAATATGGGCGTCGGCAATGACATGGACCAGTTCTCCCGCCTCCAAACCGGACACCTGGGCCAGCATGTGGACCAGGGCGGCGTATTGCATCACGTTCCACCCGTTTGCGGTAAGCATATCCTGGGACCGCTGGTTGAGGATGGCGTTGAGGGTGCGCCCGCTGACGTTGAAGGTCATGGAGTAGGCGCAGGGGTAAAGTGCCATCTCGTGGAGGTCGTGATGGTTGTACAGGTTGGTCATGATCCGGCGGGAGGCCGGGTTATGCTTCAGATCGTAGAGCACCCGGTCCACCTGGTCAAACTCTCCCTCGGGGTATTTGTGCTTCACCCCCAGCTGATAACCGTAGGCCTTGCCGATGGAACCGCTCTCGTCGGCCCAGGCATCCCAGATGTGGCTGTTCAGGTCGTGGATGTTGTTGGACTTCTTCTGCCAGATCCACAGCAGCTCGTCCACCGCGCTCTTGAAAGCCATTCGGCGGATGGTCTGGACGGGAAACTCCTCCCGCAGGTCATACCGGTTGACGATCCCGAATTTCTTCACCGTATGGGCGGGGGCGCCGTCCTCCCACCGGGGGCGCACCTGCTGATCGGTGTCCCACACCCCGTGGGAGAGGATATCTTTGCAATTTTGAATAAACAGCTCGTCGGCGCGGCTCATAGCGTACCTCCCATGTATCATCGCAATTTGCGTTTTTCTTCCAATTATAACGTATCAGGAGTGTGACCAGTACCATGAACGATGCACCCGCTTCCGGCTCCGCCACCACATCCCATCAGTTTCGCTTCCACATCGGCCTGCGCAACCTGAAAACCGCCCTGTCCGCCTCCCTGTGCGCCCTGCTCTACTATTTCTTCCTCAGTGAGCGCAACCCCACCTTCGCCTGTATCGGCGCCATCTTTGGCATGGGGGCCAACATGGACCACTCCAAGCTCCACGGGGGCAACCGGCTCTTCGGCACCATCATCGGCGGCCTGCTGGGGATGGGGCTGTTCCGGATCTACCTGATCTTCTACCCCGATGGGGAGAGCCGGCTGCTGCTGGTACCCCTCCTGTTCGTGGGGGTGGTGATCCTCATCATCCTGGCCCAGTTCTTCTGGGTGGGGGCAGTACAGCCCGGAGGCGTGGTGCTGTGCATCGTGCTCTTCAACACCCCGGTGGACACCTACGTGTCCTATGCCCTGGACCGGATGTTTGACACTGCCATGGGGGTGGCCATGTCCCTGCTCATCAACTACCTTCTCCCCCGGGAGCGGCTGGAGCCTTGGGCAGAAAAATTTAAGGCAAAATTCCAGCGATGACCGGCCCCTCCAGTACCTCACCCAACAGGCCTTCGCCATGAAGGCCTGTTATTTTTACATCCCGGATCACATTGTGTAATCCCTCTCCGGGGGCAAACACCTCGGTGTAGTTGGGGGCGTGGCCCCGCCACAGCCCCTCCTTCTCCTCCTCGAAGAGCACCGGCAGGGTCTGTCCCACCCAGCTCTCCAGCCAGGTCTGGTGGAGCCCACGGGCCACCTCTCCCGCCCGGTGAGCCCGGTCCTCCTTCACGGCGTTGGGGCACTGCCCGGCCATGGCGGCGGCGGGGGTGCCGGAACGACGGGAATAGGGGAAGATGTGCATGGCGGAGAAGGCGCACTTTTTGACAAATTCCAGGGTCTGCTCAAACTCCTCCTCGGTCTCTCCGGGGAAACCCACGATGAGGTCCGTGGTGATTCCGGGGCGGTCAAAGTATTCCCTCAGTAATCTGACGCTCTCATAATACCGCACGGTATCATATTTCCGGTTCATCCGCTTTAATACGCTGTCGCAGCCCGACTGCATGGACAGGTGAAAGTGGGGGCACAGGTTGGAGAGGGCCGCCCCCCGGCGGCAGAAGTCCTGGGTAATGGTCCTGGGCTCCAAAGAACCCAGCCGCACCCGGCAGCCCGGGGCGGCGGCGCACACCGCCTCGATGAGGTCCACGAGCTCCGGCTTCCCCTCCAGGTCCCGCCCCCAGGAGGAGATCTCAATGCCGGTGAGTACCAGCTCCTGATATCCCTCTTCCGCCAGCCTGGCAGCCTCAGCAGCGGCCTCAGCGGTGGGCAGGGAGCGGATAGGCCCCCGGGCGTAGGGGATGATGCAGTAGGAGCAGAAGTTGACGCAGCCGTCCTCCACCTTCAGCATGGCCCTGGTGCGGCCCTCCAGTCCTCCGGCGGGCAGCCGCTCGAAGGCGCGGCGGCGGAGGGCGTCGTCCACCGCCACCACCTGGCCCCCGTCAGGACTCAGGGCCTCCAGCCGGTCCAGAAAACCCATGCGGTCGTTGGTGCCCATCACCAGGTCTACCTCCAGGGCCTCCACTGCCTGGGGATCGGTCTGGGCGTAGCAGCCGCACACCGCCACAATGGCGTGAGGGGATCGCTTGCGGGCCTGTCGGATCATCTGCCGGGACTTCTTATCGCTGACAGCGGTAACGGTACAGGTGTTGATAATGTAGGCGTCGGCCTCCCCGTCAAAGGGTACCAGGGTGTGGCCCCGGCGGGTAAGCTCGGCCTCCATGGCCTGGGTTTCGTACTGGTTGACCTTGCAGCCCAGAGTGTAGATGGCAGCGCGCATAGGAATTCCTCTCCGTGGGCGCTTTCCTGTTGAAAAAAGCCCCACCTGTGACTATAATAATGTCTGCCGAATAAACCGAAAATCGGTTTATTCACGCGGCGGCAGCCGCGCAATTCCATAAAAACGGCTCAGAAGAGCCGCTTTTATGGAATTCAGCCATTGTTACAATGCGTATTTCCACTGGCGCGTCGAAACGCGTCAGTGGAAGGTGCAAGGTTTTTTGGACAAAATTGTCTAAAAATCTTGCACTTGAACAAAGCCATCTGGTCTTGAAAGCCTTGGTTTTCAAGGCTTGTGGCTTTGTTCAGTACGTATTATAATAAAAGCAATATGGTGCTTTCCCTATTATACGGGAATCCCACCGCATTTCAAGATAAAAATCCGCTCCAGGAGGTGCCTCATGTCAGAATTTCAGCTCTCCCTTGCCTCCATCGAGGAGGTCCGCCAGTTCGTCAATGCCGCCACCCGCTCCCCCTGCGAGGTGGACGTGTGCGCCGGCCGCTACGTGGTGGACGGCAAATCCATCATGGGGCTGTTCTCCCTGGACCTCTCCCACCCGGTGACCATCCGGGTCCATGGAGGGGAGGGAGACCGGGAGGCCTTCCGCCAGGCAGTGGAGAATCTGCTGGCCAAGTGACGCAAAGGGGCCTGTTGCAAAATAACGCAACAGGCCCAACTTTTGTCATCCTGAGCGTAAGCGAAGGATCTTTTCTGCCGGTTTGTCCGTCACGGAAAGATTCTTCGCCCCTGCGGGGCTCAGAATGACAGGTGCATTTGATTTTGCAGCAACCCGTTTTCAGTCCTGGATGTAGGCCCGCACCCGGAGAGTGGCTCCCAGGGATTCCGCCATGGCCCGGCAGCGGTCGATCTCCTCCGGGGTCTTGTCCTTGTCCACGATGGTCATGACTACCTGGGGCACGTGGGCGGCGGCCTTTCGGGTGAAGTCCAGCATGGCCTCCCAGGCCTTCTCCCCGTCCCTTGGCCGGGTGACGGCGCAGTACTCCTCCGCCGTGGAACCGTTGAGGGAGATGGAGAGGGTATCGATGCGCCCGGCCAGCTCCGGCGTCACGTCCCGGCCGTGGATCAGGTTGGCGTGACCGTTGGTGTTGATGCGCACCGGGGGCAGGTTTTTGACCTGCTCCTTCAGCCGGTCCACCAGCCACAGGATATCCTCCACCCGGTACATGGGCTCCCCAAAGCCACAGAACACCAGCTCCCGGTACTGGGTATAGTCCCGGGCCAGCAGGTTTTCCAGGGCCTCCTCCCGGCTGGGCTCGTGCTCCAGCCACAGATCGTCGGCGTAGATGGACCCCTTGTGGCCATTGTGCCGCAGGCAAAAGACGCAGGAACAGTCGCATTTGTTGGTGAGGTTGACGTACAAAGCGCCCTCATATTCGTAGGAAATGGTCTCCATAAGATCGACTCCTTTTCACAGATTCCCGGGGCGTCCGGAGGCCGCCCCCTACCCAATTTCAGCGTACCGGGCCCTACCGTCAACCGATGCTGAAGAACCGTTTTCCGTTCTCCAGAGTGGCCACCAGCACCTCCACCGGGGTGAGGCCCTTCAGCTGGGCCACCTTCTCCGCCATCAGGGGGATGAGGGTGGAGTCGCACCGGCGGCCCCGGTAGGGCTCGGGGGCCATGTAGGGGGCGTCGGTCTCCAGCATGAGCCGGTCCAGGGGCAGCCAGGTGAGGATCTCCGGGGCCCGGCGGGCATTGTGGAAGGTGATGTTCCCGGTGAAGGAGAGCATCCAGCCCCAGTCCACCGCCCGTTTGGCGTCCTCCGGACCCAGGGCGCAGCAGTGGAACACCCCCCGGGCGTTGGGATGGGCCTTCACGATGTCCATGCAGTCCTTGTGGGCGTCCCGGTCGTGGACGATGGCAGGCAGATCCAGCTCCTCCGCCAGGGAGAGCTGGGCGTCAAAAAAGTCCCGGGAGCGGGCCCGGTCCTCCGGGGTCTTGACCCAGTAGTAGTCCAGGCCGATCTCACCCACCGCCACGCACTTCTCATGGGCGCACAGGGCCTTTACCTGGTCCAGGTGGGACAGCTCCGCCCCCTCCAGGTTTTCCGGATGGAAGCCGGCGGCAAAGTAGAGATAGGGGTACCGCTCCGCCAAAGCCAGGGACTGCCGGGCGCTGTCCAGGTCGCACCCGGGGCACACCACCAGGTCCACCCCCCGCTCCGGCAAGGAGGAGAGCAGGGCGTCCCGGTCGGCGTCAAAGGCATCGTCGTAATAATGGGCGTGGGTATCAAAGATCATAGGGGCCTCCCGCTGTGTTTTTTCTCATCATACTCCCTTTTTCCCCTGTTGACAAGGGGTGGTCCCTGTGCTATACTGCCGCTGTGATACGGGGATGAGGTCCTCCCGGGGCGTAAGCCCAAACCGCCGTCTGGCTGATGACTTCTGCATATGTTGCAGGGGGCATTGGCTTTTTTTGTGCCCTCTGGAAAGGGTGTTGTGTGTTATGTTAACTAGTTTGGGTTTCGTCCTGCTGCTGGGCCTGGCTCTTGGTGCTCTGGCGGTACGCCTGCGGCTGCCCTCCCTGGTGGGGATGCTGCTGGCAGGTATTTTACTGGGTCCCTATGTCCTGAACCTGCTCTCCCCCGCCCTGCTGGACATCTCCGCCGACCTGCGGCAGCTGGCCCTGGTGATCATCCTCACCCGGGCAGGGTTGAGTCTGGATCTGGCCGACCTGCGCCGGGCGGGGAGACCCGCCATCCTCATGTGTTTTCTTCCCGCCACCTTTGAGATGCTGGGCATGGTGGTACTGGCCCCCCGGCTGCTGGGGGTGAGCCCCCTGGACGCCGCCATTATGGGTGCGGTGGTGGGGGCGGTGTCCCCCGCCGTCATCGTCCCCCGGATGCTCCGTCTGATGGAGGAGGGCTACGGCACCGCCAAGGGTATCCCCCAGATGGTGCTGGCGGGGGCCTCGGTGGATGACGTGTTCGTCATCGTCCTGTTCACCTCCTTCACCGGCATGGCCCAGGGAGGCGCCTTCTCCCCTGCCGCCCTGGCGGGGGTGCCGGTGTCCATCCTCCTGGGGGCCGTCTTTGGCCTGGGGGTGGGCTATGTGCTGGCCACCTTCTTTGCCCAGTTCCACATGCGGGACTCGGCAAAGGTGGTCCTCCTGCTGGGCCTGGCCTTCCTGCTGGTGGCCCTGGAAGATGTGATTCCCGTTCCCTTCTCCGGCCTGCTGGCGGTGCTGGGGGCCGGTCTGGGTCTGCGCCGGCGGCGGCTGGTGGTGGCCCAGCGGCTTACCGCCAAGTTCGGAAAGCTGTGGGTTGGAGCGGAAATCATGCTCTTTGTGCTGGTAGGAGCGGAGGTCAACCTGCCCTACGCCGCCGCCGCTGGACTGGCTGCTGTGGCCACGGTGCTGGGCGTGCTGTGCTTCCGGGCCCTGGGGGTGCTGCTGTGCGTGGCCGGAAGCCGCCTGAACCGCCAGGAGCGGCTGTTCTCTGTGCTGGCCTATCTGCCCAAGGCTACTGTCCAGGCCGCCATCGGCGGGGTGCCCCTGGCCATGGGCCTGGGCTGCGGCCAGATCGTCCTCACCGTGGCGGTGATCGCCATCCTGGTCACCGCTCCCCTGGGGGCCTTTGCCATTGATCTGACCTACCGCAAGCTGCTCACCCGGGACAAGTAGGCCAAACGCAAAAAGTGCCCCGGGACATGCCCAGGGCACCGTATTATGATATGTAGGTCTCAGAGCTGGCCGCTTTCCCGGAGGGTCCGGCGCAGACGGCTAAGGGTCACCTGGGTCATGCCCAGGAAGGAGGCGATATGCTTGCCGGAGATCTGCTGATGAAGCCCGGGATAGGTACGCATGAACCACTGGTAGCGCCGGGTGGCATCATACTGATGCATGGCCGTCTTTACGCCCCAGTGCTGCGCCAGGGCCTTTAGCAACATTTTGGTATACAGCTGGTACAACTGAGGGTACTCCTCCAACAGCTCCGTAACCAGGGCGATGGGCACCTCCACCACTTGACAATCAGTCAGACATTCGATGCTGATACTGGTGGGCTCCCCAAGGCCCAGACAGGCCATGGCGGGCGAACCCGCCTCATAGGCAAAGCAGTCCGTGATGTCCCTGCCGTTGGCATCCAGGAAATAGCCCCGCAGCAGGCCGGATAGCAGGAAGTCCAGCTTGGCGGGAATCTCCCCCTCCTTGCACAGGAACTGACCTTTCTTTAGACTCACCACCTGGGAGGCTTCTTCCAGCCGCTGAAGTATGGTCTGGTCAGTCAGCTCAAAAACGTCCTGAAACAATTCCCTTGCCTGCATGTCTATCCCCCCATTAGCCACGCGGCGGAGCAAACATCGCCGCCGCGCTGTTAGACTGATTGCCCACAGCATCGGGTGCCCGCAGACATTTTTCCTATTGTACCATATCTTCCCTGAAAGTTACATTATCTCACGTTAATTTTTTCAAATTTAAGGAACTATTTTAACCATAAACTGCCATGGCGCGCCAGTTTCCTGGCGTGCCATGGCAGTTTTCGCATATTATCTAAAGTATTCCGCGCCGCTCTCCAGCAGAGGCTGGTGCTTGTCGCCGGGGATGTTCCGGCCCACAAAGGCGCCGTACCGCTCCGAGTGGCCCATCTTGCCGAATACCCGGCCGTCGGGGGAGAAGATGCCCTCGATGGCCAGCGCGGAGCCGTTGGGGTTCACATCAATATCCATGGAGGGGACCCCGGCGGCGTCCACATACTGGGTGGCCACCTGGCCGTTGGCGATGAGGGCAGAGAGCACATCCCGGGGGGCCACAAACCGGCCCTCGCCGTGGGAAATGGGGATGGCGTGGAGGTCGCCCACCTGGGACTTCAGCATCCAGGGGGAGTTGACCGAGGCCACCCGGGTGGTGACGTACCGGCTCTGGTGGCGGCCGATCAGGTTGTAGGTCAGGGTGGGGCAGCTGTCGTCCATGTCCCGGATCTCGCCGTAAGGCACCAGGCCCAGCTTGACCAGGGCCTGGAAGCCGTTGCAGATGCCCAGCATCAGGCCGTCCCGGTGTTTGAGCAGGTCGTGGACCGCGTCGGTGATGGCGCTATTGCGGAAGAAGGAGCAGATGAACTTGGCGGAGCCGTCGGGCTCGTCGCCGCCGGAGAAGCCGCCGGGGATAAAGACCATCTGTGCCTTGCGGATGGCCTTCTCCAGGGCCTTGGCGGAGTCCTCCAGCCCGGCGGCGGTCAGGTTGCGCACCACCACGATCTCGGGCTCCAGCCCCGCCCGCAGGCAGGCCCGGGCGGAATCGTACTCACAGTTGGTGCCGGGGAATACAGGGATGACCACCCGGGGCCGGGCCACCTTGCTCTTGCACACGGCGGGGGAGCGCTCCGTCCAGGAGATGGGCTCCACAGGGGCCGGCTTGCCCGCCCGGGTGGGATAGACCTTCTCCAGCACGGACTCGTTGAGGGAGAGCAGCTCATCAATGGGGGCGGAGTCGCCATTGACGGTGATGACCGCCTCAGCGGTGGTGTGGCCGATGAGCAGGCCGCCGTCACAGTCCCCGGTGAGCTGGGCCACGATGGCGCCGGGCATGGGGGTATCCCAGTCCAGATCGGTGTCCACGCTGGCAAAGCCGATGCCGTTGCCGAAGGCCATATTCATGACCGCCTCGCCCAGGCCGTTCTCCACCGCCCAGGCAGCCTCCACCTTGCCCGCCTGATGGAGGGCATGGAAGGTGGTCCAGGCCGACTTGCTGTCCTCAGAGGTGAAGAGGTACACCGGCTTGCCGGCGGACTTGAACTCGGGAGAGAGCACCTCCCCGGCCTTGATGGGGGCAATGGCAAAGGAGATGAGGGTGGGGGGCACATCCAGGTCCAGGAAGGAGCCGGACATGGAGTCCTTGCCGCCGATGGCGGCGCAGCCCAGCTCCAGCTGGGCGTCCAGGGCGCCCAGCAGAGCGGCAAAGGGCTTGCCCCACCGCTGGGGATCGGTGCGCAGCTTCTCAAAGAACTCCTGGAGGGTCAGATAGGCCTTTTCATAGTCGGCGCCCGCCGCCACCAGCTTGGCTACAGAAGTGTACACCGCGGAGCGGGCCCCGGCGTAGGGATCGGCGGACAGCTGATCCGGGTCGCAGCCCCAGGCCATCACGCTGGCCTGATCGGTCTCCTGGTCAGGCTCCACGGGGAAGAGGGCGGCCATGGCCTGGGCGGGGGTGCGCTGGGTCTTGCCGCCAAAGGGCATGAGCACGCTGCCCGCACCGATGGAGCCGTCGAACCGCTCGGTGAGACCCCGGCGGGAGGCGGACTTCAGGCTGGCGGCCATCTCCCGCAGGGTACGGAACTTCTTGTCCCCCTTGGGGGCGGACACCTGGTCCACCTGGACCTGGGCGTACTTCACTGCGCCGTTGGTGTTGAGGAAGGCCCGGGACAGGTTGGCCACGGTCTGGCCCTTCCAGGTCATGACCATCCGGGGGCTCTCGGTGACGGTGGCCACCTGGTAGGCCTCCAGGTTTTCCATGGCGGCGAAGTCCATCAGGGTCTGGGCGTCCTCCGGGGCCACCACCACCGCCATCCGCTCCTGGGACTCGGAGATGGCAATCTCGGTGCCGTCCAGGCCGTCGTATTTCTTACGCACGGCGTCCAGGTCAATGGCCAGGCCGTCGGCCAGCTCGCCAATGGCCACGGAGACGCCGCCGGCGCCAAAGTCGTTGCACCGCTTGATGAGCCGGGTCACGTTGGGATCCCGGAAGAGCCGCTGGAGCTTGCGCTCCTCAGGGGCGTTACCCTTCTGCACCTCGGAGGCCATGGTGTCCAGGCTCTTCAGGTTGTGGCTCTTGGAGGAGCCGGTGGCCCCGCCGATGCCGTCCCGGCCGGTGCGGCCCCCCAGCAGGATGACCACGTCCCCGGGGGCAGGCACCTCCCGGCGCACATGGTCGGCGGGGGCGGCTCCCACCACCGCGCCGCACTCCAGGTGCTTGGCGATGTAGCCCTCGTGGTAGAGCTCGGCCACGTGGCCGGTGGCCAGGCCGATCTGGTTGCCGTAGGAGGAGTAGCCCGCCGCCGCGGTCTGGGCAATCTTCCGCTGGGGCAGCTTGCCCTCCAGGGTATTCTCAACCGGTACCCCGGGGTCGCCGCAGCCGGTGAGGCGCATAGCCTGGTGGACGTACACCCGGCCGGAGAGAGGGTCCCGGATGCAGCCGCCGATGCAGGTGGCGGCGCCGCCGAAGGGCTCGATCTCGGTGGGGTGGTTGTGAGTCTCATTCTTGAACATCAAGAGCCAGTCCTGCTCCTTGCCGTCCACCAGGGATGGGACGTGGATAGAACAGGCATTGATCTCCTCGCTCTGGTCCAGCTCGGGGAGCAGGCCCCGCTTTTTCAGCACCTTGGTGCCGATGGTGGCCACGTCCATCAGGGTCTGGGGCCGTTTGGCGGCCTTCTCCTCCCCGTAGACCTCCACCCGGGCGGCCAGATAGCGGTCATAGGCCTCCTTCACCTGGGGCTCGGCAATGTCTACCCCCTCCAGGTGGGTGGAGAAGGTGGTGTGGCGGCAGTGGTCGGACCAGTAGGTATCCACCACCCGCACCTCGGTAAGGGTGGGATCTCGCTTCTCCTCGTCCCGGAAGTAGGCCTGAAGAAAGGTGAGATCCGCCAGGTCCATGGCCAGACCGTACCCTTCCAGCAGCTCCTCCAGCCCCTTCTGATCCAGGGCGGTGAAGCCTTCCAGCACCGGTACCGCTCCAGGCTCAGGGTACTGCTGGCGGAGGGTGTCCGGCTTGTCCAGCACAGCCTCCCGGCTCTCCACCGGGTTGATGAGGTAGCCCTTCACCTTGGCGATGTCCCCGTCGGACAGGGCGCCGGACAGCACGTACACCGTGGCCGCCCGCACCATGGGCCGCTCGCCGCCGGTGAGCATCTGGACACACTGGGCGCAGGAGTCCGCCCGCTGGTCATACTGGCCGGGCAGAGCCTCCACCGCCAGGATCACGTGCTCCCCCTCAGGGGCGGGCATGGTCTCGTCCCACAGGTCGTCCACCTGGGGCTCGGACAGGATGGTGGTCCGGGCGGCCTGATAGGCCTCCTGCTCCACCCCCTCCACGTCGTACCGGCGGATCACCCGCACCCCGGCAAGTCCGGTCACCCCCAGAGTGCCGGTGAGCTCGGAGAGCAGATGACCGGCCTCCACGTCAAAGCCCGGCTTTTTTTCCACAAAGCAGCGAAATACCTTCCCCATAGAAATCCCCCGTTCCGCCGCCATGGGCGGCTTCTGTAATGTGTCCGGCTCCCGCGGATGGAGAGGCTCCATCCTGCCCCGCGGGGCCGCCCGGCAGGGCGGCACACCGGTTTTGCCCGGCCATAGGCCGGGTTTGTCTCTCTTTTAACTATAGCACGGCAACGCACTCAGCGGCAATAGAGAATCACCGCCCGGGCGGAGGCTTTGGGAAAATTGCCGGAAAAGTCCCCGGAGGGCCCCGCTTCTTCTGCCCATTGTTCTGACACCGCCAAAGTGTTTACTTTGATGGGAGATTGTGCTATATTGAAGAATAGACCTTTGGATCCGACATCCGGAGGAATTTGTGCGGAGACCGGTCAGGCCTTGTTTAAATATTGGCGATATACCCATTTTTAACAGGGCCTGGGCTTCGCCAAGGAGTGTGTGTTATGTATTGTCCAAAATGTGGTACCCAGCTGCCGGATGACTCTGTATTCTGCAGCTCCTGCGGCGCCCAGATTGGCGCGCCCGCAGGGTCCGCCTCTTCCGGCGCATCCACCGCCGCGTCCAACGCCGCGGCGGCCGCTGCCGCCAACGCCGCCGCCGCCCGGGCCGCGGCAAGGGCCGCTACCCAGAGCTCTGTGTCCTTCCTGAAGGACTACATGCAGAATCCCGCCGCCGCGGCCAAAACCCTGCTGGATCAGCACAGCCTGACCGTTCCCCTGATCCTGCTGGTCATCCAGGCCATCGTGGGAGGCCTGGTGCTGTTCTCTTTCCTGTCCGGCGTGTGCAACACCATCAAGGATCTGATCTTCAGCTTTATGGGTATGACCAGCCTTTCCTCCTACAGCTCCATACCCAAGATCGGCCCCTCCTTCTTCATGAGCCTGCTGTTCGGTATCCTCATCGCCGTGGTAGCCATCCTGGTCTTCGCCGCCCTGCTGTTTGCCCTGTGCAAGCTCACCGGCGTCACCTGCGGCTTCCAGGACGTGCTCATCGTCTGTGGCGCTCACAGCACCTTCGTCACCGTGCTGCTGCTCATCAGCTTCCTTCTGTTTTTCCTGAACCTGAATCTGGGTCTCCTTTTCTTCGTGGGCGCCCTTTTGGCGTGGGCCATCACGGGAGTGCTCTCCGTACAGTCTCTGACCACGGACAGTTCCGCCAAGACCTGGATCCTCTACATCGTGGTGGCCCTGATCACTGTGGTGATCGGCTATTTTGTGGCCACCAAGGCCATGGGTGGCGCGGTGAAGGCGATCTCCATCAGTGTCATGGGTGAAAGTCACACCATTGGCGAGGCCATGGAGATCGCTAACATTGAGAATTTTGAGGACATCTTCATGCAGGCAATAAGTCAGCTGGACTGAGCCATCTGTTTTTGTTGTTACAGAACGAACAGCCTCCGCTGCCCTTCCCACAAAATAAAACGGGGCCTGCCGCGCGTGCGCGGCAGGCCCCGTTTTATCGGATGCAACGGCGGTCTACTCCTTATCCTGGAGTACGCTGTCTCCCTGCCCGGGCACAGGGACACGGAACTCCTGTTCTCCCATATAGCCCGGGGCAATCTCATATTTTTCAAAAACGATCACCGGTGTGCCGTCCTGGTCCAGGTAGAACCGCTGGTCGTCGGCGATGGTCTGGAACCCCCCCTGATCCGGAGCAAAATAGATCATATCGGATTCCTGGCTCCGGCGTGCGATCTCCTCCGAAACGGCGGTATTGATGATATTTTTATAATCCGATCCATAAATATCACGAAGTGTTATCTCTTTCCCCGCCTGGAGATCAATGTTATAGGTGTAATATTCGGTATAAGCCGAGGCCAGGGTCTCTGTCTTGGTAAGGACAAAGGAGAGATACTGGTCGTTCTGGCACTTGATCTCATAGTCCACGCTGATGGCAATGGGCATAAAATCCTCCGGGTCCCCGCCGGTATCCACATAGGCCTGTCTGGTCTCCCGGGCCCGGTCCTCCGCCTCCTGGAGCACCTGATCGATGCGGGTGGAGATC
>NZ_JACJLC010000051.1 GCF_016901955.1 Pseudoflavonifractor phocaeensis | reverse complement strand
GGCTCGGGGGGCCCGGCGGCCAGCTGATGGGCCAGGGGAGAGCGCTGGGTCCGCCAGTACCACAGGAAAAACCAGGCCAGGGCGGCAATGGTCAGCAGGGGGAAGAGGTAGACGGTATAGCGAAATACGTTCATGGGAAGCTCTTACCTCCAGAGGAAAAAATAAGAGGACGAGTTTGTACTCGTCCTCTTATTTTATTTCTTCTTCTTGCGTTTGTCAAAGAAAGATTTCACGCCGTCCGCCGGACCGGGTGGAATCTCGCCCATGGCTTCGCCATAGGCACGCAACGCCTCCTTCTGTTCATGGGTCAGGTTGGTGGGGATCTGGACGTTGACGGTGACGTACTGGTCGCCCCGGCCCCGGCCATTGACCGAGGGGATGCCCTTGCCCCGCAGACGGAAGGTGGTGCTCGGCTGGGTACCGGCGGGCAGGTTCCACTTTACCTTGCCGTCGATGGTGGGGATCTCCAGCTCGGCTCCCAGGGTGGCCTGGAGGAAGGTGACCGGGTGCTCCAGGAATACCGAGGTGCCGTCCCGTTTGAAGAACTGGTGAGGGAGAACGGTGACGCTGATGAGCAGGTCGCCGGCGGGGCCGCCGTTGCGGCCCGCGCCGCCCTGGCCCCGGAGGGACACCGCCTGGCCGTTGTCGATGCCGGCGGGGATCTTTACAGTGAGCTTGCGCTGCTTGCGCACGGCGCCGCTGCCGCCGCAGTCCTTACAGGGCTGGTGGATGAGCTTGCCCTTGCCGTTGCACTTGGGGCAGGTGGTGGTGGTGGTGAAGGAGAAGGCTCCGCCTCCCCGCTGGATCCGGACGGTGCCGCTGCCGTGGCAGTCGGGGCACACCTCGGCGGTGGTGCCGGGGGCGCAGCCGGTGCCCTTGCAGGTGTCGCAGTTCTCGGTGCGGCTGAGGGTGATCTCCTTCTCACAGCCGAAGGCGGCCTCCTCAAAGGTGATGGATACCGAAGCCCGGAGGGTCTCACCCTTCATGGGGCCGTTGCTGCGGCGGCTGCCGCCGCCTCCACCGAAGCCTCCGCCGAAGAAGGAGCCGAAAATATCGCCCAGGTCGATATCTCCCATGTCGAAGCCGCCGAACCCACCGCCGAAGCCACCGGCGCCGAAGTTGGGATCCACACCGGCGTGGCCGAACTGGTCGTACTTGGCCCGCTTCTCCTTGTCGGAGAGGACCTCATAGGCCTCGTTGACCTCCTTGAACTTGGCCTCGGCCTCCTTGTCGCCGGGGTGCAGGTCGGGGTGGTACTGCTTGGCCAGCTTGCGGTAGGCCTTTTTCAATTCGTCGTCGCTGGCGCCCTTGGAGACGCCCAGGACCTCATAATAATCTCGTTTCTGTTCAGGCATTGGAGTTCACCTCGCTACGGGCAAAACGGGCGGGTCTGGGACCCGCCCCTACAAAGGGAGTTCCCTCGTAGGGGCCGGTTCCAAACCGGCCCGTATGCGCCAGTTTGAGTTACTTGTTGTCGTCGTCGACCACCTTGTAGTCGGCGTCCACTACGTTGGGATCGGTGTTGGTGCCGCCGGCCTGGCCGCCGAAATTGGCGCCCATATCAGGGCCGGGCTGACCGCCCTGGGGATTGGCCTGCTGGTACATCTTCTCCGCGATGGGATAGAAGGCCTTGGAGGCCTCCTCGGTGGCGGCCTTGATGGCCTCGATGTCGGTACCCTTCATGGCGTCCTTCAGCTTATTGAGGGCGGCCTCCACATTGGCCTTGTCGCCTGCGTCGATCTTGTCCTTGGCGTCCTCCAGAGCCTTCTCGGTCTGGTAGATCACCTGGTCGGCCTGGTTGCGGACATCCACCTCTTCCTTCCGCTTGGCGTCCTCGGCGGCAAACTGCTCGGCCTCCTTAACGGCCTTGTCGATGTCCTCCTTGGACATGTTGGTGGAGGAGGTGATGGTGATGTGCTGCTCCTTGCCGGTGCCCAGATCCTTGGCGGACACGTTTACGATGCCGTTGGCGTCGATGTCGAAGGAGACCTCGATCTGAGGCACGCCCCGGCGGGCGGGAGCGATGCCGTCCAGGTTGAACCGGCCCAGGGTCTTGTTGTACTGGGCCATCTCACGCTCGCCCTGGAGCACATGGACCTCCACGGAGGTCTGGTTGTCAGCGGCGGTGGTGAACACCTGGCTCTTCTTCACGGGAATGGTGGTATTGCGCTCAATGAGCTTGGTCATCACGCCGCCCATGGTCTCGATGCCCAGGGACAGGGGGGTGACGTCCAGCAGCAGCAGGTCCTTCACGTCGCCCACCAGCACGCCGCCCTGGAGAGCGGCGCCCATGGCCACGCACTCGTCGGGGTTGATGCCCTTGAAGCCCTCCTTGCCGGTGAGCTTCTTTACCATGTCCTGGACGGCGGGGATGCGGCTGGAGCCGCCCACCAGCAGCACCTTGGACAGATCGCCGGAGCCCAGGCCGGCGTCGCTCATGGCCTGGCGCACGGGGCCGGCGGTGGCCTCCACCAGGGAGGCGGTGAGCTGGTCGAACTTGGCCCGGGTGAGGGTCAGGTCCAGATGCTTGGGGCCGGTGGCGTCGGCGGTGATATAGGGCAGGTTGATGTTGGTGGAGGTGACGCCGGACAGCTCGATCTTGGCCTTCTCGGCAGCCTCCTTCAGACGCTGCATGGCCACCTTGTCGCCGGTCAGGTCGATGCCGGAGTCCTTCTTGAACTCGGCGGCCATCCAGTCCATGACGGCCTTGTCAAAGTCATCGCCGCCCAGGCGGTTGTTGCCGGCGGTGGCCAGCACCTGGATGACTCCGTCGCCCACCTCCAGCACGGATACGTCGAAGGTGCCGCCGCCCAGGTCATACACCATGATCTTCTGGTCGGATTCCTTGTCGATGCCGTAGGCCAGAGCCGCGGCGGTGGGCTCGTTGATGATGCGCCGCACGTCCAGACCGGCGATCTTGCCGGCGTCCTTGGTGGCCTGACGCTGGGCGTCGGTGAAGTAGGCAGGCACGGTGATGACCGCCTCGGTGACGGTCTGGCCCAGATAGGCCTCGGCGTCCGCCTTCAGCTTTTGCAGGATCATAGCGGAGATCTCCTGGGGCGTGTAGGCCTTGCCGTCCACGTTCACCTTGTAGTTGGAGCCCATCTCACGCTTGATGGAGGCGATGGTGCGGTCGGGGTTGGTGATGGCCTGGCGCTTGGCCACCTGGCCCACCATGCGCTCGCCGTCCTTGGAGAAGGCCACAACGGAGGGCGTGGTGCGGTTGCCCTCAGCGTTGGCGATGACGACGGCCTCGCCGCCCTCCATGACGGCGACACAAGAGTTGGTCGTACCAAGGTCGATACCAATGATCTTAGACATAATACAGTTCCTCCAATATATATCGTAAATTGTTTTTTTCACATAGGGGAATGGGCGCACAGTGCGCGCCCGAACCTTTAATTGGCCACTTTTACCATAGAGAAGCGGATCACCTTTTCTCCGTTGCGGAAGCCGGCCTGGAACACCTCCACGATGGTGTTCTCTCCGGCATCCTCGTCCTCCACGTGCATTACGGCATTGTGAAGGTTGGGGTCAAAGGGCTCTCCCAGGGCGGGGATCTCCTCGATGCCCAGCTTGGAAAGGACCTCCTTCAGCTGAGCCATGGTCATTTCCACGCCCTTTTTATAGGCCTCGTCGGCGGTGTCCTGCTTCAAGGCCCGCTCCAGATTGTCATATACCGGCAGGAAGGCGGCGGCGGTCTCCGCCTTGGAGTCGGCCCAGGCCGATTCTTTTTCCTTCTGGCTGCGGCGGCGGTAGTTGTCATACTCAGCGGCCAGCCGGAGGAACCGGTCCTCCTGGTCGGCCTGCTCTTTTTTCAGAGCTTCCAGCTCTTCCAACAGGGGATTGGCGGCCTCCTCCGCAGCCTCAGTGCCGGGGGCCTGGGTGGTCTGCTCCTCCTGGAGCACCTCTTCAGGCTGCTGTTCTTTCTTACTCATGGGGTGCACTCATCTCCTATTTTTTCTCGTTTCCGCCTTCCGGCAGCTCACCCTGGCCGAACAGTCGGCTCAGGCCCTCCGCCAGATAGGACAGACGGGCGGTAATCTTGGCGTAATCCATTCGGGTGGGTCCCACCACGCCGATGACCCCCCGCATCCCATCGCCAATGTCGTAGCTGGCCACCACCACGCTGGTATTTTTCAGGGCGTCAGCCACATTTTCCGGGCCGATGAGGATATTCATGGGGGAATCCTGGGGAACGGGGAACCGGCCGGGATCGGCGTCCTCCGACAGATAGCTCAGCAGGGGCTGGGCCCGTTCCAGGGAGCGGTACTCGGGCAGCTCCAGCAAATGGGCCAGGCCAGAGGTGTGAACGGTACGCTGCTCCAGACTCTCCAGCACCTCCATGGCGAAGGAGACCACCAGGGAGATCAGCCCGTAGGCCTCGCCGGCGGCGTGCTGGGCCACCCGCATCAGCTCGGGGGTGATCTCGTTCAGGGGCAGGCCGGTGAACGTGGCGTTGAGCAGGGTGTTGAGCATTTGCAGCTGGGCCTCCGTCAGGTCGGAGGGCAGCCGGATCAGCCGGTTGCGCACCACGTTGGTATCAGTCATCACCACGATGATGAAGGCGTTGTGCTCCACCATCAGCAGGTCGAACCGCCGGATAGTCACCCGGCTCATGCCGGAGGTCAGGGCGAAGGCGGGGTAGTTGGTCAGCTGGGACACCACCCGGCCCGCCTGGTCCAGCACCCGGTCCAGCTCCTGTATCTTCAGGCGGAGGGCCTCGTTCATCCGCTGGGTCTCCTGAAGGGAGAGCTTGTGCTCCTCCATCAGCTCATTGACGTAAAACCGATAGCCCTTGGAGGAGGGGATCCGCCCGGCGGAGGTGTGGGGTTTTTCCAGCAGCCCCAGGGATTCCAGGTCGGCCATCTCGTTGCGGATGGTGGCCGAGGACACCGACATACCGATGGCCTGGGCAATGGCCTTGGAGCCCACCGGCTCCGCCGACTGGATATAGCTTTCGATGATGGCCCGCAGGATTCGCTTTTTCCGCTCGGTCAAATCCATTGCTGCCACCTCACTTCTGATTTAGCACTCAAACTCTCTGAGTGCTAAACATAATGTAGCACCGTCCGCAGAAAAAGTCAATAGGCAGGGTTGTAAATTAAATGTGAACGGAAAAAAGATAGCAGATATGGGGTATGATTGCGAATAGACAACGGTTGACGGGGCTATGGTTCAATGGTATTCTATGAATTAAGAGTACAGAAGGGTATCAGGGAGGTGCGCCTGGTGGAGATTGTGGAATATGAGGAGCGGTATAAGCAGGCCCTGGAGGATATTTCCCTGCCCTGGCTGTTGGAGTACGACCTGCTGGAGCCGGTGGACCTGGAGATGCTGGCCGATCCCCACCGATTTATCGCTGGGGGCGGCAGAGTGCTGTTGGCCCGGGTGAGAGACGAGATCGTGGGCATGGTCATGCTGGAGCTCCAGGGAGAGGGTGTGTGCGAGGCCCTGAAGTTCGGCGTCAAGGAGGAGTACCGGGAGCGGGGCATCGGTACCGCCCTGATGGAGGCTGTGATCCAGGCCGCCCGGGAGGCAGGACAAAAGACCATGGTCATCACCTCCAACCACAAGCTGAAGGCCGCTCTACGGATCTATGAGAAGCTGGGATTTCAATACGTTGAGTATTCTGATAAATGGTTTCAACTGTCTGATATCAGAATGGAGCTGGAATTGTAAGAAAAAAGGACGCGCCGGGCGGCGCGTCCTTTTTGTATCAAGCGGCAGGGCCGGCCAGGTGTCCGGCCCCTACGCAGGTGGTGGAAAAAGCAAGTGGTCAGTCGGCAAATTCATAGACCGCCCCGGCGGTGAGGTGGTGGAGCCTGTCCCCCAGTTCTTCCCGCAGCAGATCGTAGGCGGGACCGCCGGTGCAGTGGCCGGTGTAGATCTCCTGCACGTCCAGCTCATCCCGGAGGGCGGCGGCCATGGCCCGCACCTTCTCCGGGGCGGGGCCCAGGGTGGTCACGCCCCCCTTGCCCATCAGGTGGAAGCCCCCCAGCACCGCCCGGATGGGGGTTTGGGGGAACTGCTCCTTGAGCTGGGTGAGGATCTTCACCACTCCGGCGTGACAGCAGGAGTTAAACACCACCAGGCCCCCGCTGGTCTCGGCCACCAGGGACTGCTCGTGCTTCACCCGATCGGGGATGAGGTGGAGGCCCTCCGCCAGATCCCGGGGGCCCTCCGCCAGGTCAAACCGCTTCTCGTGTCGGCAGAACATGCCCATGTTGACGCCGATATACTCCTTTTCCGCCCAGATCTCCGGATCGGTGATCCTGGGCCGGGCGTACACCGTGGCGGCGGAATTGACGGAAAAAAAGGCGTTGAAGCCGTCGGCGTGGTCGTAGTGGCCGTGGGACAGGGCGGCCTTGTCTACCTGGGTCAGGTCCACCCCCAGTCTGGCGGCGTTGACCAACACCGCCCCGCACTCGCCGGCGTCCAGCAGATAGCGGCCGCCCCGGTACTCGATGTAAAAGGACAGGCCATGCTCAGGGATGAGACCGGGCTGGGCGGAATTTTCCATCAATACAGTGACCTTCATGGGGGAGCCTCCTTCTTAAGTTTAAGTTGTATATTGGGTGACGTCATTGATCCAGGCCCGGGAACGGAACCGGGGCACGCCCACCAGGAATTTGGTGATCTGTTCCATAATGACCCCCACATACACCCAGAAGATGCCCCATTTCAGGACCAGACCGAAGAGGGCGGACAGGGGGACGGCCACCAGCCACAGGGGGCACACATCGATAAGGGAGGCTGCCCGGACATCTCCGCCCCCCCGGAGCACCCCCACGGTATTCACCGAGTTGAAGGCCCGCAGGGGGAGACAGACGCCGATCATGGTGAGCATCATGGTGGTAATGGAGCTGGCGGCGGGGGACAGTTCAAAGATGGGGTAGACCAGGGCAGGGAAAAAGGTGTGGGCCCCAGTGACCAGGATGCCGCCGATGACCACGCCACACAGCATGGCCAGGGTGTCCAGAGTAGCCCCGATCTCGTAGATATGCTCCCGGCGCCCCGCACCGATCTCCCGCCCCACGATAATGGCGGTGGTGCCGCCTACGGCAAAGATGGCCACGGTGCACAGATCCTCCAGGTTGCCTGCCAGGGCCCGGGCGGCCAGGATCTCAGTGGAGCCCTCCATGTGGCCCATGACCACCTTGTGCATGGAGGTGCCCAGGCCCCACAGGGTCTCGTTGAGCACCACCGGGCCGGAGTAACGGAAAAATTTATGGAGAAGGGGTTTGCCCGGGCGGAGGATGAGGGCAGGCCGCAGCTTGAACCGGCGGTTGGTGAGGGCGTAGGTCAGGGTGACCGCAAATTCCAAAATACGGGAGAGCAGGGTGGCCACGGCCGCCCCCTCCACACCCAGGGCGGGTGCTCCCAGGTTTCCGAAGATAAATATCCAGTTAAGAAAGGTGTTGGCGCTCATGGAAAAGGCAAAGACCGACATGCCCAGCTTGGGGTTTGCCATAGAGCGGTGGGCTCCCACATACACCCCGGTGATGCTGTTGAACAGGTAGGAGGGTCCCACGATGCGGGCATAGCTGGCTGCCAGAGGGATGAGCTCCGGGTTGTCGGTGAGCATCCCCATGAGCTGGGTGGGAGCAAAGCACATGGCGGCGGCAAAGAGGGCGGCGATGGCCCCCGCCACATACATGCCGATGCCTATGACCCGATTGATGGCGTCAGTGTCCTTTTTGCCCCAGAACTGGCTGATGAGGACCGACGAGCCGCTTTGTAGGCCGAAGATCACCAGTTGGATGACAAACACCGGGGTATTGGCCACCTGGACAGCTGCCAGGGGAGCCTCCCCCAGAGCGCCCACCATAAAGGTATCCACCAGTCCCAGCAAAGTGGTGCACAGGTTTTGCAGCAGGATGGGCAGGGCCAGCAGCACCACGTCCCGGTAGAAGGCTCTGCCCCGGTTCATATAGGAAAACACAGACTCACCTCATGGCGATCCGACTTTGGGTGATTTGGATCAGGGCCTCCGTTAAAGCGTCAGCTTCTGTTTTGGTGCTGTCCGGGCCGAAAGATACCCGCAGCACGCCCATCAGGGTGCGCTTGGGCAGGCCCAGAGCGGCAAACACGTGGCTGGGCTTGCCCTTATGGCAGGCCGAGCCGGAGGACACGCAGATCCCCCGGTCGGACAGATCCCGCACCAGCATCTCGCTGGGATAGCCCGGCAGGGCGACAGCGCAGATGTGAGGGGCGTCCCCGGGGCTCACTACCTCCAGACCGGGTACCCGGGCCAGGGCGGTCAGGGCGTATTCCTTTATCTCCCGGATGCGGGCGGCGGTGTTCTCTTCCCAGGCCTCACAGGCGGCGGCCAGGGCGGCGATCTGGGCGGTGGGCTCAGTGCCTGACCGCAGGCCCTCCTCCTGTCCGCCCCCCAGCAGCAGGGGCTTCAGGCGCAGGCCCTTCCGGATGTACTGGACGCCAATGCCCTTGGGGGCGCGGATCTTATGGCCGCTGAGGGTGAGCAGGTCTACCCCCAGCTCCCTGGGGGTGAAGGGCACCTTCAAAAAGCCCTGGACGGCATCGCAGTGGAGGAGAGCGGGAGAGCCGCTGGCCCGGATGGCCTGGGCGGCCTGGGCCACCGGCTGAAGGGTGCCCAGCTCGTTGTTGACCAGCATCATGGACACCAGAATGGTGTCCGGCCGCAGGGCGGCTTTCAGATCGTCTACGGAGATGTGGCCGGTCTTGTCCGGCTTCAGATAGGTGACCTCATATCCCTGGGCAGCCAAGGCCTTCACAGGCTCCAGCACGGCGGCGTGCTCAATGGCGGTGGTGATGATGTGCCGGCCCGTCCGCCTGCCATGCTCCGCCGCGGCCCGGATGGCCCAGTTGTCCCCCTCGGTACCGCAGGAGAGAAAGGTGAGCTCCTCAGGCAGGCAGCCCAGCTTTTCCGCGATAACGGCCCGCCAGTCTCTGACCCGGGCGGCGGCTTCCTGGCCCAGGGCGTACCGGGCGGAGGGGTTGCCGAAGCCCTCGGTCATGGCCTGGTAAGCGGCCTGGGCGGCCTGGGGGCAGACAGGGGTGGTGGCGGCGTGATCCAGATAGATGGGCATAGTGGTCACCTCAGACAAAAAATCGGCTGTTTCGCAATCTCTCATTGTAGTCTCCGCTGTAGGAAAAGTCAAGGTGGATCGGCGTGGAAAAACAGACGGATCAGTTTTTAAAATATGGCTTGACAAGAAAAGACAGGCATAATATACTGTGCTCTGCTAGGAAATAATTTCAATCAATTTGGAAAGGAAGCGAGCCCTATGAGCGGGATCAAGCTGCATGATAATCTGTGGTCGGTGGGCGTGCTCAACCCGGCCCTCCGGGTGTTCGACATTGTGATGGAGTCCAAATACGGCACCTCCTACAATGCCTACCTGCTGACCGGCGAGAAGAATGTCCTCATCGAGACGGTACATACCGATTACTTTGACGAGTATCTGGACAACATCCGCCAGGTCATCCCTGTGGAGGATGTGGACTACCTCATCATGAACCACAACGAGCCCGACCACTCGGGCAGCGTGGCCAAGCTGCTGGCGGTGTGCCCCAAGCTGGAGATCATCGCCACCAAGGCGGGCAAGAAGCACCTGCAGGACATCACCAATAACCCCGACCTGCCCTGCCGGGCGGTGTCCGCCGGGGACACCCTGGACCTGGGCGACCGGGTGCTGGAGTTCATCCCCGCTCCCATGCTCCATTGGGCCGATTCCATGTTTACCTGGGACAGCAAGGACAAGACCCTCTTCACCTGCGACTTCCTGGGGGCCCACTTCTGCGAGCCCACTATGCTGGATGTGAACATCCACGACAAGGCCGCCTATGAGGGCGAGTTCGCCTACTACTACGCCGGTATCTTCGGGCCCTTCAAGCCCCACGTGCTGGCCGGCCTGGACAAGATGCCCGCCGACGTGGAGATGGTGTGCACCAGCCACGGCCCCTGCCTCACCGAGACCATCGCCAAGGCCAAGGAGTGCTACCGGGCCTGGAGCACCCCTGCCCCCAAGTGCCGGCGCACCGCCTTCGTGGTGTACGCCTCCGCCTACGGCTACACCCGTGAGCTGGCGGAGACCGCCGCCAAGACCCTGGAGGCCGAGGGCTACGCCGTGGATCTGGCCGACGTGACCGTGGAGCCCCTGGCCCGCTGCGCCGAGCTGGCCAACGAGGCCGACGTACTGCTGGTGGGCTCCCCCACCATCAACCGGGCCGCCCCCAAGGCGGTGTGGGATGTGCTCACCTCCATCGACCCCATCAACCTGAAGGGCAAGGCCGCCGGCGCCTTCGGCGCCTACGGCTGGAGCGGCGAGGCCGCCCCCATGCTCCAGACCTTCCTGAAGGGACTGCGCTATGCCGCCCCCGAGGCTCCCTTCCGGGTGCTCTTCAAGCCCACCCAGGCCGACCTGGACGCCATGGCCGAGTACGCCAAGTCCGTGGCCGCCCTGTGCACTGTGCCGGTGGACGCTCCCCAGTGCGAGAGTGAGAAATGGGTGTGCTCCCTGTGTGGCTATATCTATGACCCCGCCGAGGGCGACCCCGCCCACGACGTGGCCCCCGGCACCCCCTGGGAAAAGGTGCCCGCCACCTGGTCCTGCCCCCTGTGCGGTGTGGACAAGGAGATGTTCAAGAAGGCCCAGTAAAGCTCCATTATGAGACTGCAAAACGCAGGCTCCGCGGTGTTCCGCGGGGCCTGCGTTTTTAGCGTGCTTTTTTCAGGCGGGAGCGCTTACCGCCAGGGCCGCGGTGAGTTCACCTACCACGCCGGCGGGAATGGAGTAGTAGGCGTGGGACTTGGTGGAACGGCCGGCGTAGCCGTCATAAAAGGCGGCTCGGCCGTCGGACCACAGGGACAGCTTGTAGCGATCTCCAAACCGGAAGGTCAGGTCGGCCTCCCCCCCATCAAAGGCGGCGGAGGAGGTCCATTGATTGGCCCGGAGCAGGGCGCTCAGATGAGCGTCTTTGGGGACGGTATGGGTGGTCTTATCCCAGGAGGCGGTAGCGCCGTTTTCCAACCGGAGCTCGGCTGCCTGGGGAGTGAGCATGGAATTGTCCTTGCGCATAAAATCCGGCGGGCCAAAGGCGCCCCACCACATTCCAACGGCGCCCACTGCCAGCAGGGCCATGAAGATCAAGGTCAAAATAAGCGCAATGAAATTCCTGCGCACTAATTTGTTGGCGTATTCTTGCGTCATAGGGCATCCCTCCTGTTTCCCAGTATAGCAGTAGGGAAGGAGGGATGGGTAACAGCCCGGTTACAGCATTCTGACGATTTTCTGTCAAAATGGGAACGAAACGGTGTTACTCCAATTCTGTGGGGGTGGGCCGTTTGTCCCATCGGTCGGTAGGCCGACGCCCTGGATGCTCCTCGGGCATATCAGAGACCCCCACAGACCGGATGCTCCCGGGGGACGAAAAAAGCGGGCGGCTTCCAAAAGCCGCCCGCTTGGGGGTAAAATTTACTTGATCTCCCGGACGGGAACCTTCCAGATATCCTTGGCGTAGTCCCGAATGGAGCGGTCGGAGGCGAAGATGCCGGACCGGGCGATGTTCATCAGAGACATCTTGTTCCACAGCTTGGGATCCCGGTAGGCCTTGCCCGCCCGGACGTGGGCGTCCCGGTAGCTCTCGAAGTCGGCCAGCAGCAGATACTCGTCGGCGGGACAGCCGTCGCCGAACAGCAGCCGGCGGGCCAGGTCGTCGTAGTTGATGCCGTCGCCGAAGCCCAGGTTGAGCTGCTCCACCACTGCCCGCAGGTCGGGGTTGTGGACGTAGTACTCGTAGGACTTGTAGCCGGAATGCTTGAGCTCGGCAACCTCGTGGGCCTTCAGGCCGAAGAGGAAGATGTTCTCGTCCCCCAGCACCTGGTGCATTTCCACGTTGGCCCCGTCCAGAGTGCCGATGGTGACGGCGCCGTTCATCATGAACTTCATATTGCCGGTGCCGCTGGCCTCCTTGCCGGCGGTGGAGATCTGCTCGCTCAGCTCAGAGGCGGGCATCAGCTTCTCCGCCAGGCTCACCCGGTAGTTCTCCAGGAAGACCACCTGAAGCCGATCCTTACAGATGGGATCCTTGGCGATCATGTCGGCCACCGAGTTGATGAGCCGGATGATCCGCTTGGCAACGGCATAGCCGGGGGCCGCCTTGGCGCCAAACAGATAGGTCCGGGGGGTGAAATCGAAGTGGACGTCGTTCTTCATCTTCTGGTACAGATAGATGATGTGCAGCACGTTGAGCAGCTGACGCTTGTACTCGTGAAGCCGCTTTACCTGTACGTCGAACATGGCGTCGGTATTCAGGAAGATACCGTGCTCCCGGGCCACCCAGGTGGCAAAGGCCTTCTTGTTGGCGGTCTTGATCTCGCCCAGGCGGGAGAGGACGCCGGCGTCGTTCTGGTACTTCTCCAGGCCCTTCAGAGCGTCGGGCTGGAGCTGGTACTTGTCGCCGCCGCAGCAGTCCTGGATCAGCTCATCCAGACGGGGGTTACACTCGCTGAGCCAGCGGCGGTGGTCGATGCCGTTGGTCACATTGGTGAACTTGTCGGGAGTGCGCTGGTAAGCGTCCTTGAACACGTCCTTCTTCAGGATGTCGGAGTGGAGGGCGGACACGCCGTTGATCTTGTAGCAGGCGCACACACACAGATTGGCCATACGCACCTCGCCGCCCCAGATGATGGCCATGGGAGCCACCTTGGACAGGTCCCCGTGGAAGTAGTCGGTGAGCAGCTGCTGATAGCGGTTGGAAATCTCGACCAAAATCTGCCAGATCCGGGGCAGCAGGGACTCGATGAGCTGCTGGGGCCAACGCTCCAGAGCCTCGGCCAGCACGGTGTGGTTGGTGTAGGCGATGGTATGGGTGACAATGTACCAGGCCTCGTCCCAGCCGTAGCCCTCCTCGTCCAGCAGGATGCGCATCAGCTCGGGGATGGCCAGGGTGGGGTGGGTATCGTTGATCTGGATGGCGTGCTTCTGGTGGAAGTTACGCAGAGTACCGTACTCCGCCCGGTGCTTGCGCACGATGGACTGGATGGTGGCGGACACGAAGAAGTACTGCTGCTTCAGACGGAGGGACTTGCCCTCGTAATGGTTATCCTCAGGGTAGAGCACCTTGGAGATGGACTCGGCCATGGCCCGCTGCTCCACCGCCTTCAGGTACTGGCCGGAGGAGAACAGGTGCATATCCACGGGAGTGGGGCTCTTGGCGTCCCACAGCCGCAGCAGGTTGGCGTGGTCAGTGTGATAGCCGGAGATCTCCATGTCCTTGGGCACCGCCAGCACCACGTCATAGTCGGTGTGCTTGATACGGTGGTTGCCCAGGCTGTCCCACTCGTCTTCGATCTTGCCGCCGAAGCGGACCTCCTCCACCTCGTCCATCTTGGGGATGAGCCAGGCGTCGCCCAGGCCCAGCCAGTTGTCGGGCAGCTCCACCTGCTGGCCGTCCACGATCTTCTGCTTGAAGATACCCAGCTCGTAGCAGATGGAGTAGCCGGTGGCGGGGATCTCCAGGGTGGTCATGGAGTCCAGGTAGCAGGCGGCCAGGCGGCCCAGGCCGCCGTTGCCCAGACCGGCGTCGGGCTCGGCCTCGAACAGGTCAGGGGCGGAGAAGCCCAGGCCCTCGATGGCCTGCTTCAGGGGCTCCAGCACGCCCAGGTTATAGGCGTTCTTCATCAGGGAACGGCCCATCAGAAACTCCAGGGACAGGTAGTGGACCTGGCGCTGGTGCTTCTCCACCACCTTGTCCTCGGTCTTCATCTGACGCTCAGAAATGATATCCCGCAGCACCATGGCGCAGGCTTTGAACATATGCAGACTGGTGGCCTCCTCCACGTCACGGCCAAAGTTGCGGCGCAGCTTACCGGTGATGAGGGTCATCAGTTCTTTCTTAGTATAGTTGTGCATTGCAGACATCTCCCATTTCAATCAGGATAGCAACAAACAAGCTCCGCAGGGGAACCCCCTGCGGAGCGGAATTTTATCACACCAATGCCAGGGTTGTCAAGGGATGGGAGGGAATATCTGTTACTTGCCGGTGACCCAGCCGTAGATCTCCAGGTAGGCCGCGGCGGAGCGGTTCCAGGAGAAATCGGTGGTCATGGCGTTCTTTTGCAGTCCCTTCCAGGCCTTCTTGTCGTTGTGGTACAGGTTCACCGCGTCGGCCAGCACGCCGGTCATCTCCTGGGCGTTGATGTTGGCGAAGGAGAAGCCGGTGCCCTCTCCGGTGAACTTGTTGTAGGGGATCACGGAGTCCCGCAGGCCGCCGGTTTCCCGCACCACGGGAATGGTGCCGTAACGCATGGCGATCATCTGACTCAGGCCGCAGGGCTCGGAGATGGAGGGCATGAGGAAGATGTCGGCGCCGCCGTAGATAGCAGTGGACAGGTTGGCGGAGTACATGATATGGGCGGCGAACCGGCCGGGGTACTGGTTCTGGGCCTGGCGGAAGGCCTCCTCGAAGTTCCAGTCGCCGGTGCCCAAAATGACCATCTGCACGTTCATGCCCATGATGTCATGGATGGCGGCGCTGACCAGATCAAAGCCCTTATGTTTCACCAAACGGGAGACGCAGGCGATGATGGGCACCTCCGGGTCTTCCCGCAGGCCGCACATCTGCTGGAGGGCCGCCTTGCAGTTGTTTTTGCCGCCCATCTGCTTGACGGAGAACTGCTTGGTGAGGCCCTTGTCGCTCCAGGGATCGTACACGTCCACGTCAATGCCGTTGAGGATGCCCTTGAGCTTGTGGCGGTTGTCCGAGATGACCCCCTCCAGGCCGTGGGCATAGAAGCTGTACTGCAACTCGTCGGCGTAAGTAGGAGATACGGTGGTCACGTAATCGGCGGCGTAGATGGCCCCCTTCATCAGGTTCACGTCTCCGTGGTACTCCAGCATGTGCTCGTTGAAGTAGCCGGAGTTCAGGCCGAACAGGTCCTTCAGGGTCTGGCTGCCGTAGCGTCCCTGGTACTCGATGTTGTGGATGGTGAATACGCTCTTGGTGTCCCACAGCTGAGGGATGCGGTGGCGCTCCTCCAGGAGGTAGATGGGCACCAGGGCGGTCTGCCAGTCGTTGCAGTGGAGCACGTCGGGATGCCAGTTCAGATAGCCAACGCTCTCCACCACGGCCCGGGAGAAGTAGGCGAACCGTTCGCCGTCGTCATAGTGGCCGTAGATGGAGGAGCGCTTAAAGTAGTACTCATTGTCCACAAACCAGTAGGTGACCCCGTCACGCCGCAGCTCAAACAGGCCGCAGTAGGGGGTGCGCCAGGCCACGGTAATGTGGAAGCACTGCAAATAAGTCATCTGACTGCGCCATTCCTCCCCAATGCCCTCGTATAAAGGAAGGATGACCCGGACGTCGTGGCCTTCCTTGGCCAGAGCCTTGGGCAGAGCGCCCGCCACGTCGGCCAGACCGCCGGTTTTGATAAAAGGCGCGCACTCTGAGGTGGCAAACAGGATATTCATAGATTACCTCCAAGCTAAGTCGATATAAGACGCCCTTATTAGGGGCGGACAATAATCAGGGAGGCGGCGGCGTGCAGCCGCCGCCTCCCTGGGTCAGACAGTCTCAGGTCAGACGATCTCGTTCTTGGCGATGGCCAGGGGATAAGTGCTGTGGCCCATCAGCATCCGACCCGGATTCACCCGGACGTTCTTGTCGGTGATGGCGTATTTCAGCACTGCGCCGGCCTGGATGGTGGTGCCCTGCATCAGCACGCAGCCGGACACCTTGGCGCCCTTCTCCACCCGGACGCCCCGGAAGAGGATGGAGTTCTCCACCTCGCCCTCGATGACGCAGCCGTCGGCCACCAGGGAGTTATAGCACCGGGACTCGGGGCCGTAGTAGGTGGAGGGATCGGAGCGGTCCTTGGTGCGCACCGGGCGCTCAGGCACGAAGATCTCCTGCCGGGTGGCGGGATCCAGCAGCTCCATGCTGCGGGCGAAGTAGCCGGCCACCGACTGGAGCCGGGCGGCGTAGCCGTCGTACACATAGGGGCAGATCTTCAGCTGGCCCACCATGGCCTGGAGGACGCCCACGCTGAAGGAGTGGATGTTGTGGGCGGCGCAGTGATCCACCAGGGAGAGCAGCAGCTCCTTGGAGAGGATGTACACCTCCAGGGACTCGCAGCCCTGGGCGATGGGGGGATGGACCGCCACGTCGGTGATCCGGCCGCCGGCCCCGATGGTGAAGTAGTCGCAGCCCTTGGGGTCGCCCATGGGGTGGCCGGTGCACACGGCGGTGATGTCGGCGTCGTTGCGGATGTGGGCCTCAAAGATATCCCGCAGGGGGAGGTTTACCGCCAGGTCGCCGCCGGCCAGCACCACGTGGTCCTGACGGATGTTCTGCAGATAGGAGCGGATGCCCGCCAGGGCGTCCATACGGCCGTGGTACACGCCCTCCCGCTTGGAGCCGTTGCCGGAGTAGCTGAAGGGGGGCAGGATGCGCAGACCGCCGTGCTTGCGGGACAGGTCCCAATCCTTACCGGAACCCACGTGGTCCAGCAGGGACTGATAGTTGGCGTCCACGATCAGGCCCACGTCGGACACGCCGGCGTTGACCATGTTGGACAGCATGAAGTCGATGACCCGATAGCGGCCGCCATAGGGGATGGAGCAGGTGTTGCGGTTCTGAGTCAGCTCCCGCAGGTCGGGATTGGAAAGGTAGGAGAAGATGATGCCGTGCAGTTTGTTCATCATTTCACCCCACCTCCTTTCACGTTACGAGTGATCATGGCCTTGGGAGAGACCACAGCGTCGTCGCCGATGGTGAGGTTCTGAGCCACCACGGCCACGCCCCAGTCCTCGGTGCCGTCGGGGGCGGCGCCCACCCGGGCCCGGGTGCCGATAACGCTGTTTTCCGCCACGATGGCGTATTCCACCACGGCACCGGCCTTGACTACGGTGCCGGGCATCAGGATGGAGTAGCGCACCACGGCGCCCTCCTCCACGATGACGGAGTGGAACAGAACGGAGTTCTCCACGGTGCCGTAGACCTCACAGCCGCCGGTGACCATGGAGTGATCCACCTTGCCGTTCTTACCCATCACATGGGGCGGTTTGGTGGGGGTACGGGCGAAGATGGGCCATTCGCTGTCGTACAGGTCGATGCCGTTGGGATCGTCGGGATTGAGCATGTCCATGTTGGCGTCCCACAGGGAGTCAATGGTGCCCACGTCCTTCCAGTAGCCCTTGAAGCGATAGGCGGTCATCTTTTCGCCGTTGTTCAGCATGGCGGGGATGATGTTCTTGCCGAAGTCGTTGGAGCTCTTCTCATCCTCCTCATCGGCAATGAGGTACTCCCGCAGCTTCTTCCAGGTGAAGATGTAGATGCCCATGGAGGCCAGGTTGCTCTTGGGCTTCTTGGGCTTCTCCTCGAACTCGTAGATATCGTCGTTCTCGTCCACGTTCATGATGCCGAAGCGGGGGGCCTCCTCCATGGGGACCTCCAGCACGGAGATGGTACAGGCGGCCTTGGCCTCCTTGTGGCGGCGGAGCAGGTCGGCGTAGTCCATCTTGTACACGTGGTCGCCGGACAGGATGAGCACGTAATCCGGGTTGTAGGTGTCCAGGAAGTTGATGTTCTGATAGATGGCGTTGGCGGTACCCTTATACCAGGTGCCCTTCTCGCCCTCCCGCATGTAGGGGGGCAGGATGTGGACGCCGCCGTAGGACCGGTCCAGGTCCCAGGGTTCGCCGTTGCCGATGTAGGCGTTGAGCTCCATGGGGCGGTACTGGGTCAGCACGCCCACGGTGTCGATGCCGGAGTTGATGCAGTTGGACAGGGGGAAGTCAATGATGCGGTACTTGCCCCCAAAGGGGACGGCGGGTTTTGCCACGTGGCTGGTGAGCGCGTGAAGGCGGCTGCCCTGACCGCCCGCCAGCAACATGGCGACACATTCTTTCTTCATTCTATCACCTCAGGTTTTGAACTGGAACTTATTTGGAAACTCCGGACCTTCCGGATGGGGCTTACTGACCTTTCTTTTTGCGGGCGGGCTTGGGAGCTTCCGCCTTGACGGCGGGAACAGAGCCCTTCTTGCGCACGGCGGGCTTGGGGGACTCCTCCTTGACGGCGGGGGCCTTGGCCTTTTTGCGCACGGCGGGCTTGCCTGCCGCCTCCTTTACCGCCAGCTTGATGGTCGCCTCTTTGTCGGCCTTCTTCTTGCGGACGGGGAATTTGCGGGTGCATTTGTAGATGGCGGCGCTCATGGCGGGAAGCTTCAGGGTGATGGATTGCTCCCTGCCCTGGCTCTCGTTGTACTGGCTCTTTACCGGCTCCAAATCACCGCCGCCGCTGCCGCCGAAGGCCTCGTTGTCGGTGTTGAAGATGCAGGTGTACACGCCGGGGACGGGGACGCCCACGGTGTAGCCCGAGCGGTCCACAGGGGAGAAGTTGCACACGATGACCAGGGTGTCCCCCTTGGCGTCCTTGCGCAGGAAGGCCACGGTGTTGGCCTGGTTGTCGTTGGCCTCGATCCACTCAAAGCCCTCCCAGGAGAAGTCCAGCTCCCACAGCTCGGGGTGGGCCAGGTAGAGGGCGTTGGCCTGCGTGAAGAACTCCTGGAGCTGGCGGTGGGGCTTGGCCCACTCCTGATCCGGGTCCAGCAGGTGCCAGTCCAGGGAGTGCTCATAGTGCCACTCGTTCCACTGACCAAATTCGCTGCCCATCATCAGCAGCTTCTTGCCGGGATGGGTGAGCATATAGGTGTAGAAGGCCCGGACGCCGGCAAATTTCTCCTCATTGGTGCCCGGCATCTTGTTGATGAGGGAGCCCTTCATGTGCACCACCTCGTCGTGGGACAGGGGGAGCACGAAGTTCTCCGAGAAGGCGTACATCAGGGAGAAGGTGATGTCCTTGTGGTTAAACTGGCGGAAGTAGGGATCCAGCTTGATATAGTGGAGGATGTCGTTCATCCACCCCATGTTCCACTTCAGGTTAAAGCCCAGACCGCCCTCCAGACCGCCCTCGCCCACCGGGTGGGACACCCGGGGCCAGGCGGTGGATTCTTCGGCGATCATCATGGCGTCGGGATGGGCCTGGAAGATCTGGCCGTTGAGCTCCTGGAGGAAGTCCACGGCCTCCAGATTCTCGTGGCCGCCAAACATATTGGGGACCCACTCGCCTCCCTGACGGCCATAGTCCAGATAGAGCATGGAGGCCACAGCGTCTACCCGCAGGCCGTCGATGTGGTACTGCTCCAGCCAGAACATGGCGGAGGAGAACAGGAAGGAGCGCACCTCATGCCGGGCGTAATCGAACACCCGGGTGCCCCAGTCGGCGTGCTCGCCCTTCCGGGAGTCGGCGTATTCATAGCAGGGCTCGCCGTCAAACTCGTACAGACCGAAGGCGTCCTTGGGGAAGTGGGCGGGCACCCAGTCCAGGATGACGCCGATGCCGGCCTGGTGGAGCTGATCGACCAGCCACATGAAGTCATGGGGGGTGCCAAAGCGGCTGGTGGCGGCGAAGTAGCCGGTACACTGATAGCCCCAGGAGGCGTCCAGGGGGTGCTCAGTGATGGGCAGCAGCTCCACATGGGTGAAGCCCATCTCCTTTACGTAGGGGACCAGATACTTGGCAATGTCCCGGTAGGACAGCATCTGGTCGTCGGCGGTGCGCCGCCAGGAGCCAAGATGGATCTCATAAATATTCAGCGGCTTCTGGTAAATGGGGTTATTTTTCCGGTAGTCCATCCAGCTGGAATCCCCCCAGCTGTAGCCGGAGAGGTCGTAGAGCTTGGAGGCGGTACCAGGGCGGGTTTCGGCGTGGAAGGCGTAGGGGTCGGACTTGGCCAGCACCTGGCCGGAGGCGGTGTGGATGGCGTACTTATAGCAGTCGTATTGGTTCAGCCCGGGGATGAAGGCCTCCCAGACGCCATCGCTGAGCAGCTCCATGGGGTGGTCGGAGTCATTCCAACCGTTGAAATCGCCCATGACAGCCACGGCCTTAGCGTGCGGGGCCCAGACCCGGAAGACCCAGCCGTCCAGCCCGCCGCGGGTGGCGGGATGAGAGCCCAGGAATTCCTGCGCACGGACCGCGTGACCCTGGGAAAAAGCCTGGAGGATGGGATCGGATTTGCTGGAAGCCATAGGTATCCTCTCCTTGTTGGCAGTCCCCCGGTCCCGCCAATTTAGCGAAAACTGGGGGTTCTTGTCATTGGTAATAAATAAAATCCAAAGGGCTTGGATTTTATTTGTGTAAAGTATACAACTATATAGAAGGATAGTCAAGACAACTCTGCAAAAACCAGGCGTAAAATTTCCAGTAACATATGGAATATCTTTTGTAAAGAACGCGCAAGGGACTGCCGCGGGAATGGGCGGCAGCCCCTTTGAGAAAATGTCAGCCCGCCATCAGCAGGGTACGGGCCAGGCGGAGGAAAATACCGGGGATACTCAGCCTGTCCACCTTCTGATCGGCTACCAGAGGGATGTCGGCCAGGGTCTGATCCCCGGCGGTGACCACCATGTGCCCCAGGGTCTGACCCGCCTCTACCGGCGCTTCCACATCCTCACACAGCTCCAGCTGGACGGACACCTGGTTGACGGCAGCCTTGTCCACCAGGATGCGGGTGGGCTGGGCCAGTACAGGCTGTACCGTTTCCGACTCACCCAGCAGCACAGGCACAGGCGGGACGGCCTGATTTGGGTAAACATCCAAAAGGGTATAATTGGCAAAGCCGTAGTTCAGCAGGGCCTGGGCGGAGGCCGAGCGGACGTCGGAGGTGGAGCAGCCCAGCACCACGGCGATCAGCTCCATGCCGTCCCGCTCCGCTGTGGCCGACAGACAGAAGCCGGCGGCGTCGGTGGAGCCGGTCTTGAGCCCGGTGGCTCCCTGGTAAAAGCGGATGAGCTTGTTGGTGTTGGACAGCTGGAACTGTCCGTCCCGCAGGGAGTCCATCCAGATGGTGGTGTACTCCCGAATAGAGGGGTGGTTGAGAATGAGCTCCCGGCTCATCAGGGCGATGTCATAGGCGGAGGTGAGATGGCCCGCCGCCGGCAGGCCGGTGCAGTTCATAAAGCAGGTGTCTCCCATGCCCAGCTCGGCCGCCCGCTGGTTCATTTTGGCCACAAAGGCCTCCTCGCTGCCCGCCAGGTGCTCCGCCAGGGCTACCGAGGCGTCGTTGCCCGAGGCCACCGCCACCGCCTTCAGCAGATCATGGACGGTCATCTGCTCGCCCTCTTTCAGGTACACCTGGGAGCCCCCCATGGAGGCGGCGTAGGCCGATACGGTGACCGTGTCCTCCCGGGAGAGACTGCCGCTGTCGATGGCTTCCATCACCAGCAGCAGGGTCATGACCTTGGTGACGCTGGCGGGCTCCAGCTTGTCATGGGAATTTTGTTCATAGAGGATGGTGCCTGTTTCCTTTTCCATCAGCACCGCCGCCTTGGCCTCCGCGGCGGGGGCGCCGGAGGCCCGGACGGGCAGGGCGAGGAAGGTGGCGGCCAGCAGGGCCGCGGCCAATTTTTTCATGGTGTGTGACGCCTCCAATGCTCAAATGCTCTGTGGGAGAGGATATGGAGACGGACGGCCTTCTATACCGGCTTTGACGGGGCCAAATTTTTCTGCTATGCTGGTACAAACCGAGGGGAGGGAGCGGATGTGGCCACGGTGGCGGTGATCCTGGCGGGAGGGCGATCCAGCCGGATGGGCCGGGATAAGGCGGTACTGGAGCTGGAGGGCAGAAGCTTTCTGGAGCGGCTGGTCCGGCGGTATGAGACGGCCTTTGACCGGGTGTATGTATCCTCTCCCAGGCGGGGGACTTACACTCTGCCCGGGGCGGAGGAGCTGCCCGACCTGCGGCCAGGCCGGGGGCCCCTGGCCGGACTGGAGGCTGCCTTTCTGTCCACGGCGGCGGAGACGGTCTTTCTCACCGCCGTGGACCTGCCCTTCGGGGACCCGGCCCTGGCCCTGCATCTGACGGCGGAGCTGGGGGAGGCCGACGCCTGCCTGATCCGGCGGACAGACGGGGAGCCGGAGCCCTTGTTTGCGGTCTACCGCCGGACCTGCCTGCCCGACCTCCAGGCCTGCCTGGAGGAGGGACGGGGGGCTATGAAGGCCCTGCTGGACCGGCTCTCCTGCCGGATGGTGGAGGAATCCGCCCTGGAGGGGTGGGATCTGGACCATATCCTGCAAAATGTCAACACCCCGGAGGACTACCGCCGGGCCAGGGCGGCGGCGGAGCGGTAAAATTCCTCTTTACAATATTGCTTTAGTGTGGTACTATACGAAAGCAATCGTCACATATTGCATTGGAGGAATGTACATGAAACGGAAACTGACTGCTCTGGCTCTTGCGCTGGGCCTGACCCTGTCCCTGGCCGCCTGCGGCGGCGGCACCGGTGGCGGCACCGCCGACACCCCCTCCGGCGGCGAGACCACCCCCGCGGAGTCCACCAC
>NZ_JACJLC010000006.1 GCF_016901955.1 Pseudoflavonifractor phocaeensis | reverse complement strand
CCACCAGGGCGTCCTTGGGCAGACGGGCCACCTCGACGGCGGACCGAGCGGGGAAGTTGCCCTCGCTGAAGAAGGTGGCGTACACTTCGTTCATAGCGCCGAAGTTGTTCATGTCGCTGAGGAACACGGTGGTCTTGACCACGCTGTCCATGGTCAGGCCGGCCTGCTCCAGAATGGCCTTCACATTGGTGAGGGACTGGCGGGTCTGCTCGGCAATGCCCTCGGGGAAGGCGCCGGTGGCGGGGTTCAGGGGCAGCTGGCCGGAGGTGAACACCATGCCGTTGACCTCGATGGTCTGGGAGTAGGGGCCGATGGCGGCGGGAGCCTTGTCGGTGTTAACGATCTGCTTCATAGGAATCTGTCTCCTTTGTTTTTATTTTGTGAGATAAATTTATCACGAAACCCGCCCCTTGTCAACGGGTATCCAAGACAGATTCCCAAAATTCCCGACAGTCTCAGGTGTAGCCGCCCTTGCGTGAGAATTTTTTCTCATTTTCGCGCTGGTTTTTCTTGCTCCCGCCCCCGCTCTCCGGTATACTGGAGAAAAGGAGGTGGTCGGATGGCAGACGGCATTCTAGATCAATTTTCCAGGCTCACGACCTTTCTGGGCCTGGCCCTGGGGCCAGACTATGAGGTGGCTCTCCACGACCTGACCGACAAGCACTGCTCCATCATCGCCATTGCCAACAGCCACGTCAGCGGCCGGACGGTGGGGGCTCCCCTGACCAACGTGGCCCTGCAAATTTTAAAGGACGGCAGCTACCGTCACTCGGACTATTTGGTGCATTACCCCGGCCTGTCCCGGGAGGGAAAGCCCCTCCGGTCCTCCACCTTTTTCCTGAAAGAAGAGGGAGAGCTGGTGGGGATGCTGTGCATCAATTTTGACGACAGCCGCTACCGGGCGGTGAGCCAGGCGGTACTCCAGCTTTGCCAGGCCGCCGGACTGGAGGGGCCGGAGGAGGCTCCGGCATCCCAGATCCCCGAGCGGTTCCACAACTCCATCCAGGGGGTGGCGAGGGAGGCGGTGGCCCAGGCCCTGGCAGGGCTGGGCCGGGAGGCCGGCCAGCTCACTCCCGAACAGCGCCAGCAGCTGGTGTCCGCCCTGGAGCCTCAGGGGATCTTTTTGCTGAAGGGTGCGGTGAAGGAGGTGGCCCAGGCCCTGGGCTGCTCTCAGGCCACCGTCTACCGCTACCTGTCCCAGGCCCGGCGGGAAGAAGAGCTTTGAGGGCCGAAAGGCCCTGGGGCACTGGATTCATCTAATGTCCCCGGGCCTGAGTCTGATCAGAATCAAGGGGGCTGCCCCCACCGCTACGGCAAAGTGTCTGGCGGCGGAGCTTCCATAGCAATACAGAACATCCTCGGGCAGAGCGTCGGCAAAGGCCTGGGTGCTGGCCGCTCCCTGTGCCACAAGGGTCAGGCAGCCCCCTCTCCCGGTGGGATGTATTCTGTTACAGCCCCTCCAACACCCCCCGGATGGTCCAGGCGTGGCTCTCGCACTCCTGGGCGCACTCCTGGAAGAGCTCCTCCAGACAGGAATCGGCGGTCCCGGCCCCGGCGGCCCGATAGGCCGCCGCGCCCCGCTGACAGTCCCGGAACTCCTCCCGGAGCTGGACGGGCACCGGTTGGAGGGGCATCCCATCCCCCGGCACGGCGGGCCAGTACCGCACCCCGGAAATGAGGAAATAGGCGGTGCTCAGCCGCTTGGCCCGGCGGCGCTTGTCGGCTGCCAGGGCCGCCAGGCTCCGGCTCCCGCTTCCCTGTACCCGCCGGGTCAAAAGCTGGCAGCGGCGCTGGCCCGCCAGCTCCTGGTCAATGAAAGCCCGCAGCTGATCCCCCCAGGCCGCCGAAGCCTCTCCCAGGCAGAGGCAGGGGACCTCCGTCTCTTCCGCCGGCTTCACCATCACCGCAGGCAGAGCTTCCTCCGCCGACTCCAGGACAATGGGGCAGCCTTCCCGGTCCTGGGGCATCACCCGGTTCCACACCCGTTGAAAGACTTCCCGGTCGCAGGTGGGCAGCAGTTCCTGTTCCATGCGCATAACCTCCCGTTTCTGTGTAGATTCCCCCCATTCTATGTCCCCCATGGAAGATTTGCCCCTGGGCAGGGTTGTATTTTCCCGTCGTCCGTGTTAAAATATACATTCCTGGAATGAACCATATACAAAGGAGAGACTGCATATGCTGGAGATCAGCCATCTCAGCTATCAGGTGGAGGGCGAGGAAGGCCAGGAGCTGGGTATCCTCAACGACGTGTCCCTCACTGTGTCAGACAACCAATTTGTGGTCATCACCGGCCCCAACGGCGGCGGCAAGACCACCCTTGCCAAGGCCATCATGGGCCTGGTCAAGCCCACCGGCGGCTCCATCCGCTGGAATGGCACCGATATCACCGATCTGAATATCACTCAGCGGGCCCGGCTGGGCATCAGCTACGGCTTTCAGCAGCCCCCCCGCTTCAAGGGCCTGAAGGTGAAGGACCTGCTGGCCCTGGCCTCGGGCAACCAGAAGCTCACCCGGGAGGAGAGCTGCCAGTACCTCACCAAGGTGGGTCTGTGCGCCGGGGACTATATTGACCGGGAGGTGGACGCCTCCCTGTCCGGCGGCGAGGTCAAGCGCATTGAGATCGCCACCATCCTGGCCCGCAAGACCGGGCTGATGATCTTTGACGAGCCGGAGGCCGGTATCGACCTGTGGTCCTTCGCCAAGCTCACCGAGACCTTCAAGCTCATCCACCACAAGCGGGAGGCCACCCTCATCGTCATCTCCCACCAGGAGCGGATCATCGATCTGGCCGACGAGATCATTATGATTGGAGACGGCAAAGTGCAGAAACACGGCCCCAAGGAAGAGATCTTCCCCCAGATCCTGGCTAACACCAGCACCGGGTGCACCTATCTTTCGGAAGGAGCGAAGTAACATGGATCAGGCAGAATGGAAGCTCCTGAAGGAGATCGCCGACCTGGAAAAGACCCCCCAGGGGGCGTATAACATCCGCCGCAACGGGCAGCTGGACTCCCGCAACAACACCGCCAACATCGAGATCACCACCAAGGAGGAGCCGGGCAAGTCGGGCATCGACATTACCATCAAGCCGGGCACCAAAAACGAGTCGGTGCACATCCCCGTCATCATCAGCCAGACCGGCCTGAGCGAGATGGTGTACAACGACTTCTTCGTGGGCGAGGATTGCGACGTGGACATCGTGGCGGGCTGCGGCATCCACAACACCGGCTGCGAGACCAGCCAGCACGACGGCGTCCACACCTTCCACATCGGCAAAAACTCCAAGGTCCGCTATGTGGAGCGCCACTACGGCGAGGGCCCCGGCACCGGCAAGCGGATCATGAACCCCCAGACCGTGGTCTACCTGGAGGAGGGGGCCTCCCTCAGCATGGAGAGCGTCCAGATCCGGGGGGTGGACTCCACCAAGCGGGAAACCCGCATCGTGGTTGGGGCCGGGGCCGAGGCGGTCATCACCGAAAAGCTGCTCACCCATGGCCAGCAGACCGCCGAGAGCGACATGGAGATCATTCTGGACGGCCCCGGCGCCACCGGGCGGGTGATCTCCCGGTCAGTGGCCCAGGACGACTCTGTCCAGGTGTTCTATCCCAAAATGACCGGTAACACCAGCTGCTTCGGCCATGTCCAGTGCGATTCCATCATCATGGGGAACGCCCGGATCTCCTCTATCCCCGCCATCGTGGCCAACCATGTGGATGCCCAGCTCATCCACGAGGCCGCTATCGGCCGTATCGCCGGAGACCAGATCCTCAAGCTCATGACCTTGGGCCTCACGGAGCAGGAAGCGGAGGAGAAGATTCTGGATGGATTCCTACAGTAAACTGCTGGAGCGGGTCAACTCCCCGGGCCACTATTCCACCTATTCCGGCATTCAGGTCACCCGGATCGAGGGGCGGGAGGCCGAGGGCAGACTGGCCATCTGCCCGGAGAACCTGAATCCCATGGGCATGGTCCACGGCGGCGCCATGGTCACCCTGGCTGACACGGTGGCGGGCTGCGCCGCTTTTACCAGCGGCAGGGTGTGCGTCACCCTGGATTGCACCATGCAGTACCTGGCTCCCGGCACCGGCAGCTGGCTGCGCTGCCTGGCCACCCCCAAGAAGCTGGGCAAAACTATTCTGGTATACGATGCCGTCATCACCGACGACCAGGGAGAAACGGTGGCGACCGGAACCTATACCTTCTTCGCCAAAGAAGAGCAGGCGGAGATCCACTGATGGCAACGGGCCTGTCGCGGCGCTACGCGGCAGGCCCGTTATGATTTTCCTCCAGCAGATCCCACAGCCGCAGCAAAGCGGCCAGCAGCACCAACAAAGAGGCCCATCGGTTGATCTGGGCAGACCGTCCTCCGTCCTGCCCGGTCTGAAGGGCCAGACAGAAAAAATAGCCCAGGGAGAGCACCACCAGCACCGAGCTCTCCCGCCGCAGAGGGGATACGTCCACGGTACGCCCCGCCGCCAGGCCCTGCCGCTGGCACAGCAGGGCCCGGAAGGACAGCAGGAGCGCCCCCAGCAGCACCCCCAGAAACAGCAGGGATTTGTCGGCCTGGGCCAGCTCCCCGCGGATCTCCTCCATATGACCACCCCCTCTTTCCATATTATCCTCCGGAGAGGCGCAGGGTGAAAAAAGCTGGCCTGCCGCGTGCGCGGCAGGCCAGAGGGGATTACGCTTTTTCTTCCTTCTCGTGGAGGGTCTTGCGGAGGGTAAGGATATTTTTTCCATTCTCATAGCGGTAAGCCACATGATCCATGCTCTGCTTCACCATGAAGATCCCCAGGCCTCCAATCTCCCGTTCCTCCGCCGTGAGGGATACATCCGGATCCGCCTTAGCAAGGGGATCATAGGGAACGCCGTTATCCAGCAGCTCAATCACCACCTGGACCGGAGGCCCTTCCTCCACCTCACAGCGGATGGTTGCCTCGCCCTGCCCGGGGGTATAGGCATAATGGGCAATGTTGACGTAGATCTCCTCTACTGCAACATCGATTTGAAACTGCGTCTCCATGGGGCATTGGAACCGCTCCAGCTGCTGATCCACAAAGGCGATCACCTTGTCCAGATTTTCTACGGTAGCGGGAATCGTCATGATCTGCACAACGTCAGTCCCCTTTCCATCGAGATCTCTTGATACAAGTATAAGCATGATCCGCCCGGTTGTAAAGAGCTCCCAACCAATCACAGGATGATTTTAGATACTCTTTAGGAACCAACAGTCCCGGACGGCCCCGAATCCGCCAGTGGAAGCGTAAAGGTAATGGTCATACCCTGGCCGGGCCGGCTGGAGGCAGACACGTCGCCGCCCTGGGCCTGGATGGACCGCTTCACCAGGTAGAGGCCGTGCCCCTGTCCACCCCTGCGGTTAGAGCCCTGGTAGCTCAGGTCAAAGATACGGCCGGTCTCATCCTCCGCCAGTCCCATGCCGTCATCCTGAAAGATAACCTGGGCCTGATCGCCCACCTGGCTGAGGCGGATAACGATCAGCCCCTCACGGCCCATGTATTTCCCGGCATTCTCCGCCAGATTGTAAAAGATCTTTCCCAGCAGATCTCTGTCCGCCTTGACCCACAGCTCATCCTGAGTAGAGACGCACTGAATACCAATTCCCTTATTGCCCAGCACATTGGACAAATCCAAGGTAATCTGACGGGTAAGCGCCACCAGATCCATCTGATGACAGTCGGGGGAGGACATGGCCCGTTCCCGGGAATTCAGCATGTGGCGGGCCAGCGTGTCGTTAATGAATTTGGTGCGCTGAAGGATCTTATCCAGATATTCCTGCCGCTGCGCCCGTTCCAGATCGTCCCGGGTCAGCAGTTCAGTATAGCCCTGGATGATGGACAAGGGCATCCGCAGCTCATGGGAGATGGCGCTGCGCAGCTGCTCCTCCCGCTTGAGCTGTTCGGCTTTAAGTTCCTTCTCCCGCTGGATCGACCGGAGCTTTTCCTGCTCCAGATCCTCTCCCAGCGCTTTCAGATCCCTCTCCAGCTGTCTGATCTTACGAGCCCGGTAGTCTGCCAGCAGCCCCAGCGCGATGGCCGCCGCCGCGGGCACTATCAGGGCAAGCCAAACGGGGCAATGTCCAATCAGTCCAGTCAGGACCATCCAGATGGCCACTCCCCAAAAGGGCCAGGAGGGTATATTTCGTCGCTCCAAATTCCTCACCTCGGTCACGGATTGAGTCAGGGGGAGCCGCCTCTGCCACACACGTTAATATATCAATAATATAGACTCCGGCATAAAATGTCAATCATTTATCCCTTCTTTCGACATTGAAAGAAAGGATACATGTTCTGCCGGCATAGCAATGATACCCGTGAGTTTTGCATATTGATTACCGGTTTCCTGTATGATATATTATCTCTGTATATATGTTTGATTTATCGGTGGAGCCTGCTGTGCCCGCGCGGACAGCCAGGGCTCATTTCATAGGCGGTGATGTTGATGCGGACCACGCTGATTGTAGAAGATGACAAGGACCTGGCGGAGTTGACCGCCATCCATCTGCAAATGGCGGGCTATCAGACCGAGGTGGCCCACACCCTGGCCAAGGCTCGAGAATGTCTGGACCAAAAGGAATACGATCTGGTCCTGCTGGACGAAATGCTGCCTGACGGTCTGGGAAGTCAGCTGTGTCAGACCATACGGGACCAGCACACCTGTCCCATTATCTTCATGAGCTGCAACGACGACAGCGATACCATCATTACCGCCCTGCGCAGCGGCGGGGATGATTATATGGTAAAGCCTTTAAACTACGAGGTGCTGCTGGCCCGGGCCGACGCGGTGATCCGCCGTTCCGCCGCCCAGCGCCCCCACGGAGCGGGGCACCTGCGCCACTTCCGCCACTTTGCCATCGACGAGACCCGACGGCAGCTGGTACGGGAGGGCACCGCAGTGGAGCTGTCCTCCATCGAGTATGCCCTGCTCCAGTATATGATCCAGCACCCCAACACCCTGCTGCTCTATCACGACCTGTATCAGAATGTGTGGTCCAGCGACAGCCTGGGAGATGTGCGTACCGTGATGGTACATATTTCCAATCTGCGAAAAAAGCTGGATCCTGACCGCATCGGCATCATCAGCACGGTGCGCAACGCCGGGTACATCTTCTCCGACCTGTAACAGAAAGGACAGCTGCTATGGATTTTGACGCGCATTTTGCCCCTGAGACCCGAAATACACCCTACTCCAGCTACGAGGCCTATACCAGCCAGCTCTTTGCCTGCGTGGACCGGCAGCTATCCAGTTACATTCGGGATCTGATGTCCCTGTTCGCCCAGGACAACGGCGGCTTCAAGAACATCCTGTATCCCGATATTGAGATCGCCTTTGACCTGTGCAACAAGCACCTGAACGACATGGAGCGGGGGATGGAGGGGTCTGACGACTTCCAGAGTACCACCCCGGAGGAACCCCTTGAGGACGACGGCCTGGGGGACCTGTTTGGCGACGAGATGATGAGCGATCTGTTTTCTGCCTTTGCCGACGAGGGAGGTATAGCCGCTCTGAAGGAGCGGCCCATTGAGGAGCTGCTGGACCACGTGGCCGCCCGGGCCGCCGCAACCGACCCGGAGCAGGTGCCTATGCCCCTGTATCAGCTGTGCGCCAAGCTTGAGTTCTCCCCCTTTGCCACCTTCGCCTTCGCCTGCGCCATCCTGTCCTCCACCCAGACCAACTACGCCTCGGTGTTTCAGGTGATCAACCAGAACGGCGGCCTGTCCGCCCCCACCATTGAGTCCGCAGGCCGGGTGTTCTATGGGGACCGGTTCTCCATCACCTCGGCCTACGGCCAGATGTCCAAGGCCCTGGAGCAGCTGCGGCCCATCCTGAATCTCCAGATCAACGACGCCATGCCCTTCTCCACCCAGCTCTCCCCGGACAAGCGTATGATCGACTTTCTCTTCGGCCTGGACCCCATTCGCCCTGACGAGAACTACAAGCGGTTCTTCAACCTGCTGGACCTGTCGGTCACCGAGAACCCCTTTATCGCCAATCCCCAGATCCTGGACGCGGTGAACATCAACTACAACGACGGCGGCCATATCTTCTCCCTTTTCGGGGACGAGGGCTCTGGCCGGAAGTTCACCATCGCCCACTTCTGCAAGCAGCACAGCCTGCGTTGCGTCACCCTCAACTGCGCCAAGCTCTTCGTATACGACTTTCGCTTTGTGGACCAGGCCCTGTGGTCTCTGGCCCGGGAGTGCATCCTCACCGGGGCCTGCTGCTGCCTGGACAACCTGAGCTACCGGGAGGACGAGAAGGACAAGTTTTTCGGCTATCTGGACCTGGCCTTTGGCAAGCTGGTGGCCCACGACGTGACTATCTTCGCCGTCAGCAAGGAGAAGCTGCCCATGCGGGAGGTCACCACCCTGGACTATGCTCAGCTGGAGCTGCCCACCCCCAACAACGGCGAGCGGCAGCAGGTGTGGAAGCATTACGCCCAGGGCTACAGCCTGGGTCCCGACGTGGACCTGGAGGAGCTGGCCACCAAGTTCCTCTTCACCCCCGGCAAGATCAAAAGCGCCCTCCACCAGGGCCGCAGCCTGTCGGCTATGGATCGGGAGATCCAGATCTCCCGGGCCAGCATGTTCAAGTCCTGCAACAACCAGATGAGCCACGAGCTCACCCAGAAGGCCACCCGGGTGCCCGCCAACTTCGGCTGGGACGACATCGTTATGAACCCCGACCAGCGTCTGGCCCTGAAAAACGCCTGCGACCAGCTGATCTACCGCAAGCAGGTGTACGAGGACTGGGACTACATGAAGAAGTACCAGTACGGCCGGGGTCTGTCGGTGCTCCTCTTCGGCGCTCCCGGTACCGGTAAGTCCATGTGCGCCCAGGTCATCGCCCACGAGATGAACCTGGAGCTCTACCGGGTGGACCTGTCCAAGGTGGTGGACAAGTACGTGGGCGAGACGGAAAAGTCCATCTCCATGATCTTCCGGGAGGCCAAGAAGTGCAACGTGGTCCTCTTCTTCGACGAGTGTGACACTCTCTTCGCCAAGCGGTCTGACGACGGCGGCTCCAACCAGTCCTCCAACAACAACAAGACCGCCCTGCTGCTCCAGGAGGTGGAGGCCTACGACGGCGTGTCCGTGCTGGCCACGAACTACAAGCACAACATCGACCCGGCCTTCTTCCGCCGGATGAAGTTCATCGTGGAATTCCAGTTCCCCGACGTGGAGACCCGGAAGGTGCTGTGGAAAACCACCATCCCCAAGAGCACCCCCCTGGCCGAGGACGTGGACATCGACTTTTTGGCGGCCCGGTTCGAGTTCGTGGGCGGCAACATCAAGAACTGTATCCTCAACGCCGCCTTCCTGGCCGCCGCTGATCCGGAAGCCGGGGGCGAGGTCCACATGAAGCACTATCTCCAGGCCATCAAGTACGAGTTCGTCAAGACGGGCAAGGTCTTTACCCGCAGCGACTTTGAGCCCTACGCCAGCCTGGTGCTGTAAAGGAGTCCTCTATGAGCTGGAGAAACGGTATGCTGGACGAGCGGATCGAGGAGCAGAAGAAGAAGAGGCTTCGCCAGGTCCCGCCCCCCGATGAGGAGATGGAGGAGGAGATGGACCGGCCCCAATTTATCCCGTTGAATATCCGCAAAAGCGCCTTTGACAGCGACGAGGGCAACCGCACCCCCGGCATCAACACCATGCCCTCGGTGTTCCAGCGCCAGGCGGTGTTCCACACCGAATCCGATACATAATCCAACAGGCCCCGCTGCATGGCAGCGGGGCCTGTCTCGTGTTTTCCTTGTTTATCCCAACCGTTCCAGCTCCAGGCTGGCCCTGCCCTCCCGCCACAGCTGGAGGGTGCCGCCGGAGATGGTCCGGGCCAGGGCCAGGGAGGTATCGTTGAGGGCCTCCAGCCAGCACACAAAGTCCCCGCCGAACCAGATCAGCCCCTGGTGGATGGCGGCGGTGACCAGCTGGAGGAAGGCGGCGGGGTGGGCCCCCTGCCGTGACACGGCGGCCAGCACCGCCAGGGCGTCCGGCCCGGTCTGGCCGCAGAGGAAGTAGGCGGCGATCCTGCCCCGGTACCGGTAGCAAAAGCTCAGCTGGGGGGTGAGCCGCCCGGCCGCCTGGCCGGGCCGCAGCCGGGGGTCGATCGACGGGTCGGCCTCCAGGTCGGCCAGCTCCTCCGGGGTGAGCCGGTCAAAGGGGACAATATTCCCGTCGGGCCGGAAGGCGGGGGAAAAGGCCCGGCGCACCGAAGGGACCCGCCGCAGCATGGCCATGTCCAGCCGGCAGATGGGGGTCTCGTCTGTCTCCGCCCGGAAGCCCCGGGCGGCCAGGAAGGCGGCCAGGGTCTGCCCCTCCTCCTCCGGCAGGAACCAGGAGGCCTCTGTCCGCCGGGGCCCGGTCTGGGCCAGCAGGGCCTCCAGCAGCGCGGAGCCGACCCCCTGACGGCGGATCTGGGGGTCTACATACAGGCTGGAGAGAGTCAGCCCTTCCCCCTCCGCCCGCCCCGCCACGGCGGCGCAGGCCCGGAGGTCGCCGGTCACCGCCCCCAGGGCGGTGAGGCCGGGCATTCCACCCCCTATGGCCCGGACGGTATCCCCAGTCAGATAGGGTACGAAGGCGGGGAGCAGGGCGGCGTCAATGGCGCGGAGGCCTATCGCACCGTGGTCTGTATCCATGGGTTACCCCCGGCCGGCGGCCCGCTCCTGGAGCCGCCGGTCCAGCTCCTCCTGGAGCTGGATGTACCGGGCCCGCAGGGGACGCAGGGACTCGGGAACACTCTCCTCCGGCAGGTTGGCCATCTTAGGCAGAGAGCCGATGGTGCGTCCCATGTTGACTGCCACCCGCTGGCTGGAAGGATTGAGCCGCTTGTCTACTGCCGCAGCATTGGTGTTTCCGCCTACCGTATTGACCAAGGTCTGAAGGGCAAAGCCAGAGGCGCCGGAGGTCCCATACTGATTCCCCTTAAAGACATCCGCTTCGCTTACGCCCTGGGAGAAGTTTGAAATATATTCCAGGGATTGATCGCTGAGCACATACTCACTAAAAATGTCCATCGCCCGGTTGTTCAGCGCGTCAAAGCCGGCGCCGGTGGCATAGGCCAGCTTTTCCATCCGCCCGTCGGCCGCGGGGACGATAGCGGAGCTCACTGTCTCATCGTTGAGCATGGCTTCGGTGTCCAGACCGCCGGCCTGGGCGTTGAGAATCAGATTCGTATAGTCCTCGCCCACATTGTCGAAGATAGACCCACGCATGGCTTTGTCCGCCTGGGCAGTCACATTTTGAGAGGTGCGGATCCCCAAATTCACCAGGGCTCCCGACCGGTCTCCGCGGGCAAGACTCTGGTTGGAATTATCCAGGAAGGTATTTCCGTTTTCATCCTTTTCCAGAAGGCTGCTCTGGAATTCCTGGGCCTTGACCGCCCCGCCGCCCATACCTACCCTGGCGGCCTGGGCAGGCAGGCTGTTGACGAGGTTGACCCGGCCGTTTCGGATCTCAGCCTGATGCTGCTCCTGGAGCTCGGCCTCCCGGGCCCGCATGGCCTGCATATAGGCCAGAGACTCCGGCGAGGTATCGGGCTGGGCGGAGATCAAGCCATTCTTTTTGGGCTTTTTGAAGAGCTTGGCCTGCACCGGCCCGGCCAGGGAGGGGGCGGGCTCCCCACTCATGGGGGTGATGGTCCCGCCGCTGAAGCTGTCCACAGCGGAGGCCGCCTTTTTGCCGTCGGCGTCGGCCTTCCGCTCCAGTGCGGGATCGTTCAAAAATCCGCTGCCCGACACCTCGCCCCGGGCCAGGGAGGCCACGTGAGAGAGCTCATGGCCCAGCAGCTCCAGCCCGGCGGAGGAACCGAAGTTCAGCTTGCCGGGGGCAAAGGCCACCCGGTTGCCCGAGGCGGCGGCCTCCGCCCCGTTCTGGGCCACCACGGGGCTCTCATACAGGCGGACGCCGGAGAAGTCCGCCCCCAGAGTCTCCTCCATCTTGGCCTGGACGGGCTCCGGCATGGTCCTGGCCTCCCCCAGGGAGGCAAGCAGATCCCGGTTGCCGGGACCGGCGGACTGACGGACAGGGGAATCGGCAGGGGTAGAACCACGATGGAGCCGGACGGTCTGCTCCGGCTGTAATAACTTACTGCGGCTCATAGGAAAACCTCCTTTTCAACCTAACTGGGAATGATCTCCGCAGACGGGAGCGGCAACTTTGTTTGGTTCCATCTTAGTATAAATTTTGTTGGCTGTAAAGGCATCCGGAGGCTTTGGAAAAACCTTTTAGCCAATCTTTAGAAAAGGTGCCGTTGGACAAATTGACAGACGTCGGCCACCGTGCCACAATAGATAGCAGGAAACATGATGGGAAAGGAGCGACACGTATGATGGAGGAACACCGGGGAGGGCCCCCCCCGCTGCTGGAGGACTATCTGGCCTGGCTGGATGGGCTGTGCTCCACCTGCCTGTCCATCCAGCAGGCCCAGTGCCCCGAGGCCTTCCAGGGTCGGGGAGTAGTCGTACCTGAATCTCAGGTCACCTTGGCCCTGTCCGGCCAGGCTCCCATGGAACCCCAGGCGGGCTTTGCCGATCATCTGGACCAGCTCCGGCGGCGGGCCACCCAGTCCCAGGAACCCCTGGCCGTCCTGTTCCGGCGGCTGGAGGCGGGCGCTTTTCAACAGCTGGTGATCCTGCTGGCCCTGGCCCCTCAGGTGAATCGAAAGTACGAGCGGGTCTTTGCCTATCTTCAAGACGATGCCCAGGCACGTCAGGCCACCCTGGGCCTGGCCGCCGACCTGTACGCCCTGGTGGCTCCTCTGGAGGAGGGAGAGCTGTTTGCCCTGGGTGACCAGTGTCATCCCCTGAACCGGTACCTGCTGGTTTGTCCCGCCGGTCGAGACCAGGGGGCCGCCCTGGGCCTGGCCAGACCTTTGGTGCTGCGGCAGACCGCCCTGCTGGCTCTGACGGGCGCGTCATACCTGCCCGAACCTTTGCCTCCGGTGTGCTCCCTGCTTTCCGCGGAGGAGCAGGTGGAACCCCTCACCCACCAGGAGCTCTGCCAGCAGGCTGCCGCCTTTGCCTCCCATTTTCTTGCGGAGGATCGCCGGGGGACCGGCCTGCTTCAGCTTTACGGCAGAGAGAACACCGGTCGTCGTTTCATCCTGCGCTATCTGGCGGGGCGGACGGGCCGAAATGTGCTGTGCATCGACTGTGGCCGGCTGGCCGTCCTGGGGGACGACGCGCAATCGGCCATCCTGGAGACCGCCCTGTCCTGGTGCTGGCTCAACCGGGCGGTACCCGCCCTATACCACTTTGATTTCACCGACCACGCCCAAGGGGCGCGGCTGGAGCTGGCCTATCGGATGCTGGAACCCTTCCGGCAGACAGTGCCCCTACTGGCCCTATGTGGAGAGAGGCCCCTGGATCTGCGGTATGACGAAAGCTTCCGCATTCTCCAGCTCCACATCCCCCAGCACACCATTGGAGAGCAGCGGCTGTTCTGGCAGACCTTCTCCGAAGGGGCCAGCCTGCCGCTGGCGGAGGGACTGGACCCGCTCGGCCTGGCCAACGTCTATTCCCTCACCCCGGGACAGATCAAGCAGGTGGTATCCATTGCGGAGATGGACGGGATCTCCCGAGGAGAGACAGCCATCACTGCCCAGGGAATCTCCCGGGGCGTACGACTCCTGTGTTCCCCCAGGCTGGCCCAGCTCACCCAGCCTCTGTCCCTTTCCTTTACCTGGGCGGATCTGATGCTGGAGGAGGAGCCCCTGGCCCTGCTGCAGCAGCTGTGCGACCGCATCCGCTACCGCTGGCAGGTCAACGAGTGCTGGGGGTTCGACCGGAAGCTGCCCTACGGCAAGGGGGTGTCGGTGCTGCTCTACGGCCCTCCGGGCACCGGCAAGACCATGACCGCCCAGGTGCTGGCCGGGGAATTCGGCCTGGACGCCTACCGGGTGGACATGTCCCGCGTCATGGACAAATATATTGGCGAGACCGAGAAAAAGCTGGGCGAGCTCTTTGACGCCGCCAAGGACTCCAACGCCATCCTGTTTTTTGACGAGGCTGACGCTCTGTTCTCCAAACGCACCGAGGTCAATGATTCCAAGGATAAATACGCCAACGTTGAGACCGCCTACCTTCTCCAGCGGATGGAAGCCCACAACGGCATCTCCATCCTGGCCACCAACGCCGCCCAAAATTTTGACGAGGCCTTCAAACGTCGTATCAGCTTTATGGTACACATCCCTATGCCCAGTCCGGCCACCCGCCGCCGGCTATGGCGTGCGGTCTTTCCCAAGGACGCTCCGCTGCAAGGGGTCAATCTGGACTTTTTTGCCGATCGGTTTGAGCTGTCGGGCAGCTCCATCAAAAATGTGGCGGTATCCGCCGCCTTTCTGGCCGCTGCCGGCGGGACTCCCATTACCCGGGATCTGCTGGCCCAGGCGGTTCGGGACGAATACCAAAAGACCGGCCGGGTGCTGATGGAGCATGAGCTCTATTGACGACGCAGCACAGAGAACGGGGCTGCCGCGCAATAACGCGGCAGCCCCGTTCAGTTTGGTCCGGCCAGTCTGAGCAGCCAGCCCAGCCGTCCCCCGGTCATGCGGCCGGCGATCTCCGCCGCCCGCCGGAATTCCCCGCTCTTGCGGCTGACCAGCAAAAACCACAGGTTGGGCACCAGGCAGCAGATGGCCAGCCGGACAAAGATGGCCGCCCAGCCGGTGAGGGGCACCAGCACGCACAGGCCCAGCGAAGCGGCGGCCCCCACCGCCGTCATCGCCGCCCACCGCAGCAGTAGCCACAGATAGCCTCTCAACTCCCGCCGGTCAAAGAGGGTGGTAAACAGGTTGTGGAGCAGCCAGGGCATCCCCACCGTCAGGGTGGCGATGACGGTAGAGAGCACCACCCCGTAGATCCCCCACACCTGGACCAGCAGCAGGTTGAGCCCTAGGTTGGTCAGGGAGGTAGCCAGGGGACGGAACCGGTCCTCATGCCAGATGCCCGCGGCGTCCTTGTACATGTTCAGCAGGGTGTTGATCTCCTGGACAAAGAAATACACACAGAAGCACACCACGGCGCTGAAGCCCAGCATCAGTTTCTTTCCCACCCAGATCTCCATAAAGGGCTGGTACAGGCAGAGCAGGCAGCAGGCGCAGAATCCCGCCAGCCATCCGGTGATGAAGGTGAAGGTCCGCAGGTCCCGGTAATTTTTCTCCCCGCTCTCCACCACGATGCTGTTGCCCACTCCGGCCACGCAGGCGTTGAAGACCAGGGCCACCACGCCCATGATGGCACTGACGATGAAGTAGTAGTTCTGGTATACTGCCAATACCGTTAGCCCCAGGAAGGCGGAGACCACAATGGTATCGGCGGAATACACCACCACCGCCCCCACCTTGGCGGTGAACAGATCCCGGATGCGGCGGTTAATGATGCCCGTGGTGTCCCGGTCCAGCCGGCCTGTGGGACGATACTGGGGGTACATCCGCTTGGCCACCCAGGCGGTGAGCAGGTTGTTGAGTACCCCGGTCACCATAGCCGTGATGAGATAGGCATAGTAGTTCCCCCAGAACCGCAGCACCAGCAGTTGGACGGCGTAGGTCAGAGTGGAGGTGACCAGCGTGATCTTGCTCCCCACATCCGTCCGCTGGTGGGCGTTCAGCAGGCTGCCCCGGTAGGCCAGCAGCCAGTAGGACAGCACCGTAGTGCCCAGAGAGAGCAGATAGAGGACATTCAGATCCAGACCGGCGGGGATGTCCCCCTGGATCAGCCGGGGCAGGAAGGGCATGAGCACCAGCCCCAGCAGACCAATCACCAGCCCGATGATCCGGTAATACAGCCGGTACAGCCGCAGCAGGGCACAAATGGTCTCGGTATCGTCCTCCGCGATGGGGCGGTACATGCTGTACACCATGGCGGTGCCCACCCCCAGCTCCGCCAGGCTGAGCACCGACAGGATGGAGGTGAACAGGGAGCTGAGCCCCAGGTACTCCACTCCCAGCCAGTAGATCATGGCGGTGCGCATGACGAAGGGCAGCAGGATCTGATAGGCCTTCAGCAGCCCGCCGAACACCAGGTTCCGGCCGGCGTTCCGGGTGCGCTCGATCCTCATGTCTGCCCCTCCAGCACGTCCTTCAGCAGGGACAGGACCTCCGCCCGCCGCCGGGCCAGACGGGCATGGACCCGGTCAAACGCCTCGTCCGAAATGGGGGGCGGCAGCTCCGTCCCTTGGGCCACCGCCCGTTCCTCCAGCCCCGCCATGGACAGCAGGGTGGCGATTCGGCCGGACATATCCGCCGTGTCGTCCTCCCGGCTCAGGGCAAAAAACTGCCGCTGGAACACCAGGGAAAAGACGCAGCCGTGGAAGGAATCGGTAAACAGGACCTGACAGTCCCGGATGGCCCGCAAAAACCGAACCGGACCCCAGACATAGTTTTGGGGCACGGTCAGGTCGTTCATCCACACCACCAGCAGGCCGGCCCTGCGGGCATAGTCCCGGATGATCTGCCGCCGCCGGGGGGAAACCTGCCCCAGGAAATAGGCCAGCACATACTTTCTGGAGGCCACCGGCGGCTCCTGTTCCGTCAGTTCCGCCCAAAATTCGGGCTCTACCAGCAGGGTGGGGTCGGGGAACACAGGGCAGTCCAGGCCGGTGAGCCTTTGGATGAGAGCCCGGCCGTCCTCCTCCCGCACCGACAGGAAATGGAACTGCTTCAGATAGTGGGCAATGGTCTCCGCTCGCTCCGGGGGCAGCTGGGCCACCCCAAAGCTGGGGGCAATGGCAATGCGCTTCTCCGCCGGGGCAAAGCGCAGGTAGGCCAAGTGGGGCTCAGGGATGATATCCCCGATAAAATAGGGATTCCAGATCTGGTCGCTGCCCGCCACAAACCAACGGCAGTCCCCGAAAGGCTTCTGTGATGCACTGCACGCCGGAATCAAATGAGGCGTCATGGAGAGATATCTGCGGTTAAAGGCTAACACAGCCTCTTTTCGACGTTTTTTCAAGGTCTCGGAATGCTCATCTTTTCCCAGAGCCGCCCTGCATGTACTGTTAACCCACCGCAAGAGCTTGACCTGGGCCAGCCGCCGTTTCACAGGCACTCGTTTTTCCGGACAAAAGCGCAAGGTAACCGGCTCCCATCCCAAGCCGGAGAGCAACGCCTGCATAGCAAGATTCTGAAGACGGTTTCCATAGTTGATCTCATCCAGTATGGTAATGACGCCAACACGCTTCATTGGCTGCTCCCGTCCTTTCCGGTCTCAGAATTTACGCAGCCTGCGGCGGTGGAGCAGCCTAACCATAGGCCCCTCCAGGATGATCCAGCGCAGGCGCAGGAAGAGGTAGAGAAGCAGGGGGCTGCCCAACCGGAGCATCCGCCGGTACAGATGGCCGAACACCTCCAGGCGCTGGCCTTCCGCCCGCACCTCCGCCATATCCGGCTTAGTCAGGGCAGCCTTTACCGCCCGACTGCCCCTCCAGACCTGCCAGGCCCGGTACCGACGCAGGCTGTCCTGAAAGGCCATGTCCGTCAGCTTGATCCGGTCGGCAGTGAGCAGATCCTCCATCTCCCGCCGGTCAAAGCCCACCAGCTCGTCCATCCGGTGGATGGCCTCCAGCTTGCACCGCATGGAGTCGGCCATGGCGGATGTGATTTTGGACAGGCTGCCGGGGGTGTCGAAGTATCGGTATAAATGCTCCTGCCACAGGCAGATCTGTCCCGACCGGTCCAGCAGGCAGGTGATATACTCCACCACGAAGATAGAGTCCTCCCCGTGGGCGATCTCTCCATGGAACCGAAGCCCATGGCGGCGGACGACGCCGCCGTCATAGCATTTGCCCCAACAGCACCACAGCCATCCCGCACCCCAGAGCTGGAGCAGCTGGTCGTAACTGGGGAAATAGACTCCCTCCTTGCAGGGCAAAGCGGCTATGCCGGAGGGCAGGCCCTGGGTGGAAGAGATGGTAAGGGCCACGCCTGGCCGGGCCATTGCCTCCGCATGGGCCTGACAGTACCGGGGAAGCACCTCGTCGTCACAGTCGCAGAACATGATGTACTTTCCCCGAGCGATTTCCAACCCCTTGTTCCGGGCGGCCGACACCCCGCCGTTTTTCTGGTGGACCGCCACAATCCGCTTGTCTCCGGCGGCAAATGCGTCGCACATGACGCCCGAACCGTCGGTGGAGCCGTCGTCCACCAGGATGATCTCAATATTGTTTTCTGTCTGCGCCTGGATGGAGCTGACACAGGAGGATAAATATTCCTTCCCATTGTACACCGGCACAATGACGCTGACCAGAGGGGTCTCAGCCGCCATGGGAGCTCCTCCCCTCTTGGGCCAGCTGGGCGGCCACGTCGGCGTCTACGATATCCTGGCCGCTGCGGTGGCGCAGCTGCTCCCGGCTGGCCTGGGACAGGCCGTCGTTCACCGGGACGCTCCGGTCGCAGGTGGAGCGGGCGTCCAGCTCCGCTTTGGTCACCTTCCCGTCCCGCAGGGCCCGGACGGCGGGCAGCTCGTACATGGAATACTTGTCCCGCTTCCAGAACCGGAGGAATTTGTGGCGGATCACCCACCAGGCGGGGGTCCAGATGTACTTGTGCATGGCGGGGGACACCGAGCCGATCATCCAGCAGTTCCGCCGACATCCCCGGACCTTGGCCCGCACCGCCTCCGCCTGGGGACTGTGCCACAGCTCCTCCCAGCTCTGGGTGTTCAGGTTGCCCATGACCTCCTTGTCCTTGGTGCCGTTGCAGGGCATCACGTCCCCGTAGGGGTCAATAAAGAAGGTGTCGAAGCTCATGTCGCAGGGGAGAAGCCGCTGCTGGCCGTAGATGTAGTTGATGAGCCCGTGGTTGAAGTAGGCCCGGAACCATTTCTTGGGGCTGGGGGAGCGGAGCAGCTCATTGATGAGGGCCTCAAAGTGGGCGGCCACCATGGGCCGGTCATGGATGATGTTCTTGTTCTCCACAAAGTAGAAACTGTTGTGGAGGGAGGCGGTGGCAAACTCCATGCCCATCCGGTCGCTGAGCCGGTACAGGGGCACCAGGTCGGGGGCGTTGCAATCCTGCACCGTCATACCGAAGCCCACGTCCTTCATCCCCATTTTTACCAGCTTCTCCAGGGTGGTATAGCCCCGTTGAAACCCGTCGGGCAGGCCCCGGATGGAGTCGTTGGTCTCCTGGAGCCCTTCGATGGAGATGCGGATGCCTACCTGGGGAAACGCCCGGCACAGATCCAGAATGCGGTCGGTAAAAAAACCGTTGGTGGAGATGACGATGCGGTCGCTCTTTTTGTACAGCTCCCGGACGATGTCCTTCAGGTCGGTGCGGATGAAGGGCTCCCCACCGGTGATGTTGGTGAAATACATGGGGGGAAGCTTGCGGATGGTGTCCAGGGTGAGCTCCTCCTCCGGCTTGGAGGGGGCCTTGTAGCGGCTGCACATGGAGCAGCGGGCGTTGCACCGATAGGTGACGATCACGGTGCCGTTGAGCTTCTTTTCCGCCATAGCCTCACACCTCCACTTTGGGCCTGCCGGTACAGGCTTCATAGTATTCCATCAGCCGCTCCACATAGCGCCGGGGATCGAACATGGCCCGGGCCCTTGCCAGGGAGGCCCGGCACATGGCGGAGTAGTCCGCCGGGGTCAGGGCAAAGACCTGCTCCAGCGCGGCGGCCAGGGCTTCGGCCCCCTCCGCCGCCGGGTACACATAGCCGTTTTCTCCCGGTTCCACCAGCTCGGGCAGTCCCCCCAGGTCGGACACCACCAGGGGCTTGCCCAGGGCCATAGCCTCCATGGCGCTGTAGGGGCCGTTTTCATAGCCCTCTGAGGAGAGCACAACGCACCGGCTGCGGCGGATGATGTCCAGCAGGACCTGACCAGTCTGGAACCCCTTGAAGGTAATGCGCCCACCCTTGGCCGCCAGATGGCGAAAGGCCTCCTCGTCGGGGCCGGTGCCGCAGATCACCAGGGGGAAGTTTGTCTTTTGAGCCGCCCGGATCAGGGTGGCCACTCCCTTCTGTGCCACCAACCGGCCGAAGTAGAGCACATATCCGTCGTCCCCGTCGTTGCACTCATAGGACGTGTCCAGGGGCAGGGGGTTGCGGAGGGTCAGGATGGGGGCGGAGGTGAATCCGGCCCCGGCCAGCAGGTCCCGATGGAACTCAGAGGGGCAGATAAACAGATCCACCTGGCGATACCAACCCTTTTTGCGGATGAATTCTGCCTCCTGTGCGGACAAAACGCTCATCAGCCTGGAACCCCGGATGCATTTCTCCCTTACACAGTGGCGAAAATCACCGTCCAGACATTTGCGGCACACCCGGCCCTTTCCGTCCAGCATGGAGTAGGCGGGACAGACGGCAATGAGATCGTGCATGGTCCAGAAGATGGGCAGATGGGGATCGTACTGCCGGATAGCGTCAATGACCGACAGCGTGAGGTGCTTATGTACCAGATTGAGGACCACCAGATCGGGCCGCTCCTTCAGCAGCAGGGCAGACAGCTTCACATAGGCCTCTTTGGAGTAGTACATCCGGCGCACCAGTGCCAGCTTGTTTTTCAGCCCGCCCTCGGTGGACACATGGGACACGAAGTAGTGGGCCTGGGGGCAGGGCAGGTTGCGTTCGTCCTCCATGGAGAAGAACACCGCCTGGTGGCCCATGGCCTCCAGGGTTTCCGCCAGGGTGAAGTAATAGGTCTCGCTGCCACCCTTGCGATAATGAAATTTGTTGACCAGCAATACCTTCACCAGGGTCGCGCCTCCTCCCAAAACCGGCAGTCCTAGAAGGTGATCCGGAGCCGCCTACGCCCCACCAGGGGCAGATTCTGCCCCTCCTTCCGGCTCTTTTCCCGGATGGTCTTTTCCACCCAGAGCAGGGACAGATACATATAGGCCACGTTGGGGGGCCAGTAGTACAGGGTGTTGTCGGTTGTAAAGGTAGTCCACATATAGATGGTACTCACCAGCAGGAAGATTGCCCCCTGGAAACCCACCCGCTTGCCGATGGCATAGATCCGGAAGCGGATCTCGTACCACAGCCAGGCAAACCAGGTCCAGAAGCCCACTTCGATGTACATTTGCAGAAAGATGTTGTGGAGCTGATGAACCACGCCCTCCACCGCCTCTTCGTAGCGGTAGACAAACCGGACTCCCAGGCCCAGGAAGGAGGGGGCAAGCTCATAGAAGCTGCTGTAGCGGGCGTAAAAAGCGTCCCGGCTCATTACATTGATGCCCAGGGCGTCCACGATGTCGTAAAAGACGCCCGCTTTAATGGACCAGAGGTAAAGAAACGCCAGCAGGATGCCGCCGTAGCCCAGCACCGCCCCATACACCCGCCGGGCCTTGTCTCCCATTTTCAGGTAGGGCAGAATGAGCACCAGCGGCAGGATGACGGCGGCGATGGCGATGCGCTTCATGGCCAGGGAGAAGTAGAAAATGGCCAGCAGCAGATGGCCCAGCCGGAGTTTGCCGTTTTTCCGGTAGAGCAGGAAAAAGAGGATGTAGGGGCCAAACCCAAAGGCCATGTCGTGGAGCTCCATGGCGCTGATCGCCTGGCCGGTTTCCGAGGCAAAGGAGGTAACCAGGGCAATGTACTCGGAAAATACCTGGCCCACGCTGCTGGCCAGGATGGTCTGCACCAGCTTTACCGTGTTGGCTATACACATGGTATAGAAGTTCAGATAGACCGCCGATTCCCCGAACAGATAATAGGACCCCACTACATAGCCCACGGCGGTGATCATGTAGATGGTGTTTAGGGAGCCTCGGATGATATAATCCACTGTCTGGAAGCTGCTGATCCAAATGACCAGGGACCAGATCCAAAACAGCAGGAAAGGGAAATAAAAGAGCAAAAAATACTTGATATACCGCTTGATAAGTTGAAAATCTGGATTGATAGCAAAGGCCAGGGCGGCCCAGCCCATGATCACAAGGCCCACAATGTATTTCAGGCCCACATTGAAGTAATAGCAGGCGCAAAGGTTGGCCAACAAAGCCAGAACCATGAACAGAGCCTTGCCCAGATGTTCGGTTGTAAAGAGCGCCCTTTTTCCCATGGAGCCGTCCTCCGCTGGCCTCTAGCCGTGTTCAGTAGCAGTCGATATCCACCACCACCAGCTCCGGCCTGTTATTGAATCTGGGGAAGATGCTGGAGGTCCCCAACCCCCGGCTAATGACCACGGTGGAGCCCAGCCGCTTCATACACCCCTGGGTCAGTTCGGGGAAAAAGCCCTGGCCCGGGGCGTACAAGGCCCCGATGCCCGGCAGTTTGATCAGCCCCCCGTGGGCATGGCCACATAGGGCCAAATCCACGGGATAGCCCTCCATCAGCTCATCAAAAAGCTCCGGATGGTGGGTCAGTAGCAGGGTAAAGCACTCCTGCCGGCAGAATTCCTCCAAAAAGGCAGGGGCGTCCCGGTAAAATGTACCAGTGTCGGCATACATGCCGCCGATGGAGAGTTGATTGCCGTTGATCTCCACCAGCTCGGACTGGTAATCCAGAATATGGACCCCTACGGCCTCCAGCTGGTCAGGTAGGGTGGTATTCACCCCGTTCATGATGTCCCCGTACTCGTGATTGCCCCAGGCATAGTACACCGGGGCAATCTCCCCCAGCTGCCGGCACAGATCCACCACCGGGGAGAGGCTGGTGTTCTTTGCGATGGTCATGTCTCCGGTAATGGCAATGAGATCGGGCTCCAGGGTGCGAATGCGTTCCACCAGCTGGCTGTTGTTGTCGCCAAACTGGTTCAGATGCAGGTCAGAGAGCTGGACCACCCGCACGTTCTCTGACAGCTGATCGCTGCGCGCCTGATAGAAGGTAGTCTCAAACTGTCCGTTGCTGAAACCGAAGATGAGAGTGGAGACCACCGCCACCGCCAGACAGAGTAGGGTCAGGAAAGCTACCCACTTTTTTACGGCAGACGGGGGCGTCCGTTGTTTGTTTGCGATGCGATTCACGGCAATCCCCCCTTACTGCTTTGAGTTTTTGATGGCCGCCTGGAGCAGCTTACGCACATCGTAAATCGACTCCATATTGGAAATGGCATGGCCCACGTTGATGGTGATGGACTCGGCGGGCTCCAGGCTGTTGGCGTATTCGATCTCTGCGGTGATCCGATCCACCATGGTCTGCACCTTATCCTCGTTACAGTGCTCAAACAGACCGATGAACTGGCCGCTGTTGTTGTAGCCCACAAAGCCCTCGCTGGAAAGCGCATCTCCCAGGATCTTACCCAGCTTTTTCAGGGCGTTGTCCCCGCTTTTCCGGGTAACGCCGGCCTGGTTCACTCCGTCAAAGCGGAACTGGATATACAGGCAGGCAAACCAGTCAGGCAGCAGGTGGGCGCTGTACTTTTCCACCTGCAAATCGCACCGGCCCCGGTTGGGTAGGTTGGTTTTCCGGTCGATGTACAGGAAGTAGTTCATAAAGTCTCCCAGCCGCCCCAAGGCGATGGCGGCACAGCAGCCCATAAACAGGAAGATGAGCATGGCCAGGCCGGTGTAAATGGGCAGGCTCAGGTTGCTGTAGGCGGCCACACTGGTAAGCACATTGATGTTGCGGGCGCTGACTACTCCGTTGTACTCATCCATGGTGTCACATACCACATCGTACAGCTGGCTCATGTCGGCGGCAATTTCGGTGATCTCCTGGGACACATAGGCGGCGGTGCCCTGGGGGATGTAAGTCCCGGTGGCCTCCTGGCTGAAGGTGTCGTACATCTTTTGGTAGTTTAGGATGGACCGCTCCAGGAATGCCTGCTCAGAGTGGAGCGTGAGGTACTGATTGATGAGCTTGTCATAGGTGGTGATGGTATTGGTGATGCGGTTGTTGTCCAGCTCCACGTCCGCCAGGATCAGGCCGCTGCTGGTCACGTCCGTACCGGAAAAGCTGTAGTTGGAGCCGTCCAGGGTCTTGGTGCCGAACTGCTGAATCAGGGCCCGGGTTTTTTCCAGGGTGCTGCTGGTATTGGTCAGGTTGATCCGATCCAGCGTCAGCTTGTTTGCATAATTGGTGAGCAGTACGTCCCGGTCCTGGGCAATCTGGTTGTTCAGGATCATGGCGTACAGCTTTTGCAGCTCGGTGTCCCGGATGTATTCGTACTCGTCCTGGAGGTCGGAAAGGGCGTAACCGGTCTGGGTGCTGCGAAAGCCGGGATAGTTCTCGTCCTTCTGGCTGAGGTAGCCTACAATCTGGTTGCAGCTCTCCTGGAGCAGATCCACGCACTCGATGTAGTCATACTTCTCCACCGACACGTTGGCGGCGTTCTGGGGGAAGGATACGTCGTCAATGTATTTGGTGCTGTACTGGATCAGATAGGCGTCGATGATGGCGTTGAGCACGTCGGTGGCATAGTCCAGGTTGGTGTCGCTGTCCCCCGTAAAGCTCACCTGATACTGGGTGGGGAAGTACTCGTACTCCTCGCCCTCCTCCAGCAGGGCCTCCTTCCGGATGAGCTCATCCTCAGGGATAATCTCCTCCACCGTGACCCCGGAGCGGATGCTCTCCACGCTGGTGGACAAGCCCAGCTCCTGGATCGCCTGGGTGACCACCGAGGCGCTGTAGATCTCGCTGACGTCAATCTCGGTGCCCGCGGGGGTAAGGCCCTCGGATGCGTTGGCATTGACATATTTCAGAATAACGGTGGCGGTATAGCTCTGGTTCTGCCGGGCAAACTGGTATACCAGGATACAGCCAACTACGGTGATCAGGATAATCAGATAGCCAAAGGTCTTGATGTAGCGCAGCAGCTGAAAATCTTTCATATCCTGTCACCTCACTTTCCGTTCTGATCGTGGGGGGCTTCCCCAGTGGACTGGCCGGGCAGCTCCCGCCGGCGGTTCTCCAGGTAGAAGGCCGCCAGCACCACCAGTCCGGCCACGCCCGCCAGCACCAGGCCCACCTTTACGTTCAGCTTGGACAGCAGGCCGGCGTTGGGATACTGGAAGCTCACATAGTTGTGGGTCAGCTCGTTCTGGTACTCCCAGTTCAGGTCGGTAGCCAACTCCTCCAGCTCTCCAATCTGATCGTCCAGGGACTGGATCATCTGGTCCGCCCGGGCGGCGCTGGCCTGGCCGTTGTCGGCCTGGATATTGGCGATGATATCAATATTCTGGTCGATCTGCACCTGATACTCCTTGGCCTGCTGGAGATAGTCCTCCGCCTCGTTGGCCAGCTCGTCGATGCCGGTCTTGGTGCGGGCCATATAGTACTCGCCCAAATCATCATAGGTGGGGATGAGCACCGAGTCGATCATGGCGTTCTCGTACTCCTCGATGATATCGGTACGGATCTGGTACTCGTCCATGGCCTGGTCATATTGCTTTTGCAGGTTTTCGTTCTTATACTCCAGGGTGGCCACGGTGAGCACGTCGTTCTTGGCCAGTCCGTTTTCCCACACATAGGCTTTGAACTGCCCATAGGACAAATCGCGGATGTTGTTCAGGATCTCCTGGAGGTTCTGGAAGGTCTGGCCGGTCTCCGACGAGGAGAAGGCCACACCCTCGTTGACCCGCTCGGACAGGAAAGCGCTTACCCGCTCAAGACGGAGGTTGATGTAGGAGACAATATCCAGGTACTCCATAGCTCCATAGTCTGCCGCCTCATCCTCAAAGGCCACGGTATTCCGGGTATAGCTGCCAAAAAACACATCCTTATAGGCTTTGACCACCATTTTTAACATCTCGCTGGGGACGCAGCCCCCGTCGCCTCCGTCCAGCCCGTACCCGCTGGACAGGTGGATGTAAAAGGAGGTGGCGATATAAGCGTCCTCATCATAATAGCCCCGGTCGGTGTAGGTGCCCACCGAGATGTGGTCGATCAGGTCGTCCGGCTCAACCAGCCCCTCCACACCGGCGTATTGAATGGCCAGCTCGGCCACCTTCTCGCTGCGCACCTCACTGATGGAGAACCGGGTGTTGTTGGGGGTGAGCCCCTTGGTGGACTGCTCATAGTTCAGGGAGAGCACCGCCACCGCCTCCCGGTCATTCTGGAAGTAAAAATAGAGGCAGCAGTCAAAAAATACCGTCACCACCGCCAGCAGCAGGATGAGCCATCGGGAGACCAGAACTTGGATCAGCTTCTTGATGGAAAAGAATTTGATATCCTCTTCCGGGGAAACGGCATAGGCCCAGCTGTCCTGCTTCCGCTCGTCGGCAATCTGCTCGGCAATGGTTTTTCTTCTCTTGAATTTCGCCATAGCGCTACACCTTCTATCCTGTGGCTCTTATTTCACGGAACCCTCGCCCCGCTTGGGGCGGGCTTCCTGGTACAGTTCCAGGGTACGCCGGGTGATCTCATCCCAGTCGTGGATCTGGAAAAACGTTTCCCGCCGCCGGCAGACCTCTTCCGCAGTCAAATTGGGGTCAAATATCTGCCCCCGCAGCGCGGGAGCGGCCAGCACTGCCGCCAGCTCTGCCCGGAGGGAGTCCACATCCCCCCGGCGGAAATAGCGGATCAGCCCGGGGGCGATATCCTGGTTCTCCGGGATATCGCTGGCCAGGCAGGGCGCCCCATAGCTCACCGCCTCCAGCAGGCTCATGGCCATGCCCTCCACGTCGCTGGGCAATATGTACAGCAGGCAGTTGGCATAGAGCTCCTCCAGCGCCGCCCCCTCCACAAAGCCTGTCAGCTTCACCCGGGGGTCAAGGGCAGCCATGGCCCGGATCTCCTTGATGTAGGGGGTCTCGGGTTCCAGCCCTCCCGCCACCACCAGAGGCAGATCGGTGTCCAGCTCCCGGTATGCCTCCAGCAGGTAGTGCAGCCCCTTCTCCGGGGTGAGCCGGGCCAAAAAGAGCAGATAGCCATTTGCGGTCAAGCCGTATTTCTCACCGATCACCTTCGCCGGACGGGGCTGGGGTCGGGTAATCCCGTTGGGGATGAAATCGGCCTGCCGGCCATAGGTCCTTTGAAAATACCGGCTCATCTCCGCCGACAGCACGATGAGCCGGTCGGCCCGACGGGCGGCCTGACGCTCCCCCATCATCAGATAGGCGGAGGCAAACCTGCCCCACTTGGCCCGCTGCCAGTCCAGACCGTGGATGGTGGACACGCACCGCTTCCGAAACAGCTTGGCCAGGGCGATCATGCAGCTGGGACCCTCGGCGTGAAAGTGGAGCACATCATAGCCACCGGCAATGGCCCGCAGGGTGGCGAAAAAAGAATACACAAAGGCGTTGAGCTTCTCATTGGCGAAGGTCCTTACCTCCACCACCCGGCAGTCCTGCCACTGACGGAGTTTGGGTTCCTTAACCCGCCGGTTGTAAATGGTGACCTGGTGGCCCAGGGCGGCCATCCGGCTGGCCAGTTCCCCCACCACCACCTCAATGCCCCCAACGCGGGAGGGGACCCGTTTGTGGCCGATCATGGCGATTTTCATAGGGACAGCCCTCCTTGTGCTTCAGCCTCTTCTGGGGGACGCTGCCCCTCATCTCTCAGGTAAATGTCCGGCAAAAGGGAACTATGCCGCTGGGTAGGGTTCTTTCCTACGTCTCATGGAACGGGGAGCGGCGGCGCACCAGCTGGCGGAACAGGCGGCGGAGCCAGCATACTGGCAGCAGGACGGGATACTGTTCCAAGCCAGGGTAGTCTCGCACCATATAGGCTCTGCCAATAAACAACCGCCGCCAGGCAAAGACCGTTCTGTTCCAGAGCATGGGGCGGCGCTGGAAATCCGGAGGCACCGCATGGGCGATCCGGGCCAGCTTGGAGCCGTGGGTGCCGGCGGCATAGATCTCCTGCTCCATGATCCGGGCCCTGCTCCTGTGGGGGACCACCGGATGGGGACCAAACCAGTCCCGGCCCAGCGCCTCCACTTGTCGGGCAAAGGAGAGCAGCCCCATCTGCCGCAATCCGCTCTCCACTCCGCCCCAGTCCATGCCGTCTTCCCAGGCCGTCCGGGCCAGGTAGATATCCAGCACCGACCGGATCCCGCAGCCTACCATGAAAAAGTGCTTGGCCATGTGAGCCACCAGGAACAAATAACTGAATTCCCGTGACAGGCGGAAACCACCGGCGCCATCCGGGACAGTGTGGTCCCAGGCTCCACCCAGATACCGCGCCCCCGGGTCCCAGGGGGGCACCAACCAAGGATGAAGCTCCACTGTCATATAGGGCGGCTTATGGTAAACGGCATGAAAGTCGGCCTGATCCTCTTCCGGGCTATCCTGGTAGCCCAGCGCCTCCATCAGATTGGCTCCCAACTGCCGGGCCTCCGGGGGGATCAGATAGTCCAGATCCGCCATCTGCCGGAAGCTTCCCTGGGGGTAGAGCTCCGCCAGCTGGGCTCCCTTCAGAGACACCAGAGGAATACCAGCCTCCCGAAACCGGGCGGAGATGGCCTGATGCTCCGTCTCCTGGGTCAGGCTCAGGACCAGATACTGCATACACTGGCGTTCCCATTCCCGGCAGGTGTCTGGGTCCTCCCGGGCCACTCGGTCTTTGATCCGATAAAAGGCCAACTGCTCCACGCTGTGCCTTCTGGCCATATGGTAAACCTGCCGCCAGGTGAGCCCCGGAGGCAGATCCGGCGGGTCTGTCTCATGCAGGGCGGCGGACAGCAGCAGGATCAAATAGTCTCCCGCTGGCAGCAGGTCGGCCATGATACCAAATTGATCCATGATAACTCCTTCTCGGGTGAGCCGGCGTGGAGAAGGCCTACCGCCCGTCCCGCCGCAGCATGGTGCGCACCGTAGCCAGGATGATCTTGATATCCCCCCAGAAATTCCGGTCGCAGATGTAGGATATATCCAGATCCATCCATTCCTCAAAGCTCAGGTCATTGCGCCTGGGCTGGATCTGCCAGGCGCAGGTGAGCCCCGGGGTGACCATCAGCCGCAGCTTGTCAAACTCGCTGTAATGGGCCACCTCCTGAGGCAGAGGGGGCCGGGGACCCACCACAGTCATATTGCCCATGAGCACGTTGACAAACTGGGGCAGCTCGTCCAGGCCGGTCCGGCGCAGAAACCGCCCGCCCCGGATGATCCGGGGATCGTCGGCGATCTTGAATACCGGTCCGTTCATCTCGTTTTGGTCCTTCAGCTGCTCCAGAAGCTCGTCGGCATTGGCTACCATGGTGCGGAACTTGTAGACGATAAAGGGCTTGGCGTGGCGGCCCAGGCGGACCTGCTTGTAGATAGGCCCGGCGTGGGGATCACTGATCACGATAAACAGGGAGATTCCCAGAAAAACCGGGGAGAGCAGAGTAAGGGCCAGAGTGGAAAACACTATGTCAAATACCCGTTTTCCCCGCCAGTACCATCTGCGGTCCTTTGTATACAACCGGTCCAGATATTCCTGCCGGTGCTTTAGATCCTCCTGCAATTTGATACGGTCTACGTCACCCATCCGTATCCCGTCATCCTGCGTGGCATATTTCATGACACACTCCACCATTTCCATGTAAGGTAGATGGCTCCTCTCTAGGTTGCGGCAATGGGGCACGGACAGTCTTCTCCTCATCCTTATGTACAGGCCCCAAAAATATGCAAATTTCTCTATTCTATACTTATTATATGTCGTCTGTCCGTGACTGTAAAGAAACAAATTATTTTCTGCCCGTGGAATTCGAATTTCTATCCAGCCTATATTCCACCTTTGGCATACTCCATTTTATTGTATCATGATTTGATCAAACGTTGCCTGCAAATTATTCAAATAAACCTGCGGAATTTGCCACAAAAGAAAAAATTTCCGATGATTTTCCAGCGTGCTTGACAAGGAAAACGCAGTATGCTAAATTGAACCTTGAACCACAAGAGATTCCCTGACTTGTGCAAGGAGGTCTACCAGATGAATATGAAGTCACCTTATACGCCTCCCCAATGGGAGCTTATCCTTCTGCGGAGCGAGGATATCATCACCACCAGCGGTGCGGGCTGGAATAACAACGGCAACGGCAATGGAAACGGCCACTGGTTTGACGAAAAGCCCGGAAAGGGCGGCCACAAGGGCTGACCGCCCGGCTTCCGCGCGCCTGCTATGGACAGAAAGAAGCAGCCATTCCCCCGGCTGCTTCTTTTCTTTTGCCCGGAGCTGTTGTACACTGTAGCTGTATCCGGCCGGTCTGTTTGGGCCGCCGGTAAATCCAAGGAGGGGAGGCAGGTCTATGAAGAATCCTCAGAAGGGCTCCATCCGCTGGATCTGGCGGCACAGCGGCCGGTACCGCTATGGCGTGTTCGCCATTACGGCGCTGTATGTGCTGGCGTCGGTAAATACCGTCCTCTTTCCGGTGCTGTTTCGTAATCTCATCGACAGCGTCACTTCTGGGGCACTGAGTTCCTTTCTGCTGTATGGAGGGATCTACGCCGGGCTCTATTTGCTGGCCACCCTGCTGGAGGCCCTGTACACCCACATTAACCATCGAGTGTGCTTCCGGATGGAGGCTCACATGAAGGGATACCTATACCAGGGTCTGCTCCATACCGAGTACGCCTCACTCCAGGGACACAGCATGGGAGAGCTGAGCAGCCATCTGAACAACGACGTAAATATTGTTACCTCCGGCCTGGCCAATCTGATTCCCAGTCTGATCGCCCTGCTGATCCGGGTCGCGGGGGCCGCTCTGGTGCTGCTGCTGTGGGATCCCCGCTTTTTCCTGATCTTCACTGGGGCTCTGCTGGTGGGGGCGGTAGGGATGTTTTTTCTCCGCAAGCCCATGCAGGCGCTCCACCGGCAGCTGCGCCAGGAGTATGACGGGGTGGAGGCCGTCCAGCAGGACACCCTGCGCAATACTCTGATGGTGCGCTCCTTCCTGGGCTTTGGCAGCGCCATGCATACTTGGTCGGACCGGGTGGACCGGCTGCGCCAGGCCAGCTACCGGCAGAACCGGGTATCCAACCTGCTCCACACGGGCTATCTTCTGTTTATCAATCTGGGCTACCTGGGCTGCCTGGCCTGGTACGGCCTGGGCGTTATCGCCGGCACCGTGTCTTACGGAATGCTGGCGGGGGCGCTCCAACTGGTGAATCAGCTCCAAAGCCCCTTTGGGGAGATCAACCAGCTCTTTTCCAGCTATTGCGCCATGCAGACCTCCGCCCTGCGTCTGATCGCCCTGGACGAACTGCCCAAGGAGCCACCCCAGGAGCCCATGTCGGACGGGGACATGGCCAGCCTGGAGCTTCGGGACTTGTCCTTCACCTATGGGGACGGTCTGGTACTGGACGGAGTGGACCTGACCATCCAGCGGGGGGAGTTCATCGCCTTTGTGGGCATGTCCGGGGAGGGCAAGAGCACCCTGCTGAAGCTGCTGCTGGCTCTGTACCGTCCCACCGGCGGCAGCGTTACCCTGGTGGACGGACAGGGAAACCGCCGGCCTTTGTCCGCCGCCACTCGTGGGCTGTTCGCCTATGTACCCCAGGGCAACAGCATCATGGCGGGCACCCTCTATCAGGCCATCTCCTTCGCCTACCACCGTACGGATTTTTCTCCGGAGGAGCGGGCGAGGATCCGGCAGGCCTGCGCCGTGGCCTGCGCCGACGGCTTTATCCAGGCCCTTCCCGACGGATATGATACCCGGGTGGGGGAGGCGGGGACAGGCCTCAGCGAGGGTCAGCTCCAGCGGCTGGCCATTGCCCGGGCCGTCTACCACCACGCTCCGGTGCTGCTGCTGGACGAGGCTACCTCCGCCCTGGATGGCGATACCGAGCGGCAGGTATTGGACAATATTCGGCGGCTTCAGGACAGAACGGTGCTCATTATCACCCATAATCGCCAGGCTCTTACCATCTGCGACCGGCAAATACGGCTCAAGGGAGGCAAACTGTACGAAACGCCGGACTCCCCCGCCGGTAACACATGATCGTATCTGTATCATACCTCCCGACCACGGCGGGCGCCCTGGGGTCATCCCCGGAGCGCCCGCTTTTGCTTTGTTTTCCAAGCGCCCAGTATTTCGGAAAACGTCTTGCCCCAACTGTTTTGGATTTAGATCCATTATGTGGTATTTTTCTTTGTGCAAATTGCCCAATTTTCTATATTTTTACATTTTTTATTGGCTACCCGGTGGCTACCGGTAGCCGCAAGTATTTCTTATACCCCTTGCACGCCAACGGTTTTCTCGATTTTATAGAGTATGTTTCCTTGCCTAAAGTCTAAAAAAATTAAGGAGGAATACCAAATGAGAAACCTCAAGCGTGTTCTCAGCCTGGCTCTGGCCGCCATGATGCTCATGGGCATGATGGTCGTGGGCGCCAGCGCTGCGAACCTTGATTTCACCGACTCCGATGAAATCAAGAACACCGAGGCCGTGGAGGTCATGGTGGCGCTGAACGTCTTCAACGGTAAGGAAGACGGCAGCACCTTTGATCCCGCTGGAACTCTGACCCGTGAAGAAATGTCCAAGATCATCGCCTATGTGATGAACGGCGGTGTGGAGCCTGTGCTGGGCGTGAAGGAAGTGCCCACCTACTCCGATATCGACGGCATCTGGTCTGAGAAGTACATTGAGTACGCCACCAGCATGGGCATCATCGCCGGCGACGGCTCCGGCAAGTTCAACCCCAAGGACACCCTGACCGGTGAGCAGGCTGCCAAGATGCTGCTGACCGCCATGGGCTACAACGCCAATGTGTTTGGCTTTGTAGGCAACAGCTGGTCCACCAACGTGAACCGCTACGCCAACGAGGCTGGCCTGTACAAGGATCTGGGTAACCTGGATCCCTCCGCTCCCATTTCCCGTGACGACGCCTGCCAGTTGGCTTACAACGCCATCCAGGCTACCATGATGAAGCGCACCTGGGGCCAGGATCTGGCTACCGGTGAGGTCAGCGAGACCTATGTGCCCTGGACTGTGGAAAATCCTGTCACCGGTATCTCCACTGGCTGGAGTCTGCTGAATGATAAGTTCGACGGCACCATCAAGCTGGGCTATCTGGGCGGCTTCGACTATGACGAGAACAAGGGCCAGTGGACCTACTACTTCTACAACGGCAATGAGTACGGCGGCAACGCCATCAGCGCTCAGAAGGCCATTGACAACGGCACCGCTCTGAACTCCACCGTGGACTACACTGGTTTCTACGGCCAGCAGGTCAAGGTGATCTACAACGTGGAAGATGATGACGTCGTCTATGGCGTGTACGCCAACGACAGCTCCGTCATCGCCACCGGCGCCACCGGCGACATTGTGGATAATGCCATTGACAACACCGCCAAGACCATCAAGCTGGACGGCACCACCTATAAGCTGGGCGATGTTTCCGGTCGCATCGGCGTCTATGACACCGAGAATAATCAGGTCGCTGACGCTGCGCTGACTGCTCTGGCTGGCGACCACAGCAGCGCCTACACCTTCAAGCTGGTGGACAACACCGGCGACGGCAAGATCGACGCTGTCATCCGCACTCCCATGCGCGTGGCCAAGCTGAACTACATTGGCACCAGCACCATTAACTTTGGCGCCAACATCAACAACCTCACCACCGAGGACATCGTGATCTATGACGGCTATGCCGCCGGCGATTGGGTGTACTACACCAACTCCGCTTTCTCCACCACCCGTCAGGACACCATCGAGAAGGCCGAGCTCAAGACCGCTGTGGTGGACGGCGTCCGCGGCGACAACGACGTGGACACCTATGTGGACTACCAGCTGGACGGCAAGTGGTACGGCAAGACCACCGACAACGACGGTATCTACACTGTCAATGACGCCGAGGTTGACGACACCATCGAGTACGTGACCCTGGGCTCCACCGTCTTCTATGCCAAGATCGTGGACGTGGGCGCCACCACCAAGAACGTGGCCATGGTGATCACCGCCGATACCGTTGATCCTGAGGCTGATAACCTGGGCAACAACACCATCAAGGCCAAGCTGCTCTTTGCCGACGGTACCAAGAGCACTGTGACCATTTCCAAGATGAACGGCAAGACTCCCGATGTGGCTGATGATGATGCGAACGACGTCTCCTTCCGCGTGGGCAAGCTGGTGACCTACCGCCTGGACGGCAGCGATTATGAGCTGACCGACGTGTCTAAGGACAACCTGGCCGGCCACAAGGGCTTTGAGGACAATGATGTTGCTTACAACAACGAGAAGATCGGCACCTCCGAGCTGGCCGACGACGCCGTGGTGTACGTGCTGAAGGGCGCCGTTGCCACTGCCAGTGCTAACAACGACGGCAAGGTGTACACCGGCCGGGAGCTGAAGAACGCCTATGGTTCCGACGCCTTCGGCGGCAACGGTCAGGTCCTCACCAACAAGGTGGACGGCTTCACCTACGGCATGACCGCTGTTCTGTGCAACGACAACTTCCCCACCATTAACACCGGTTCTTACTACGGCTACCTGGTGGCCGCCACTTCCCGCAGCGCCAACGCCGACAACAAGACCGAGCTGACCTTCTCCATCTGGACCAAGGACAACGAGCTGATGGTGGCCAAGATGGAGAGCACCGACGCTCCCTCCGACTATCCCCGCGGCTCCGTCATCACTTATGACGTGGTTTCCGACGGCGTGATCAAGAACGTCTCCCTGGTGAACGTGACCACCGCTGTGGTCAGCGGCTGGAATGAGGCCGAGGGCAAGATCCAGTTTGCCAACGGTGCTGTGGCCAGCTCCAAGGTGGACGACGACACCACCGTCATCTACGTGGATTCCTCCAAGATGGAAGGCGCCGAGGGCGGCGTGATCCGTATCGCCGATAACACCCATAATCCTGCCGCGGATGTGATCGACGCCAACGATCAGGCCAACGTCCGTTACTACGGCTCCTCCACCGTGCTGGATCTGCTGGTGGTTGACATCAACAACAACATGGCCCCCAACCCCGCTGCCGGCCTGGTGGACGCCAACCTGAACGGCGAGACCGCTACTGATGATGACATCAAAAACGCCCTGAAGTCCGACGCTGAGACCGTGGTTCTGAGCGCGAAGAAAGAGGGCCTGACCCTGGATGGCGTCAACATCCCCGAAGACAAGACCCTGGCCGTGGCCGGCACCGTTACCCTGAAGAACAGCCAGATCAACGGCGTCCTGGATGTGGACAGCGCTACCGCTGTCACCCTGGACAAGGTCACCGTGGCCGGCAGCGCCGACCTGAGCGGCGTGGACACTGCCTTTAAGGACATTGTTACCGTTGCCAAGGGCGGCACTGTGAAGCTGGACGCCAACACCGAGGCTGACACTGGTCACATCCCCACCGGCACCCTGACCGTGGATGCTGGCGGCACTCTGAAGTCCGTGGACACCAGCAACACTGCTACCAACGGCGAGGAGGTCATCTTTGTGGGCCCCACCGCTGACGCTCGCATTCAGACCGTTAAGGGCACCTCTGTTGTGATCGAGTTTGTTAACAAGCATGGCAGCGATAACCGCCACAAGATGACCATCAACGGCAGCGCTACCATTCCCGCTGGCGAGACTTGGTGGGCCATGTTTGACAGCTCCATCAAGGACGATGAGGGCACTGAGGTCAGCAATGCTCAGGGCATCGACATGACCCTGGCCAGCGGTACCCTGACTGTCAATGGCACCCTGAATCTCTCTTCTGCCAGCAAGACCGGCAGCAGCCTGACTGTGGCTAAGGGCGCCGGGGTTGTTGTCAACGGCACCGTGGTGATTGCTGCCAAGGGCACTCTGACCGTCGATGGCACCTTTACCGGTACCGAGGGCGCCGTCCTGAAGGTCACCAAGGGTGCGACCATTACCGGTGTGGATGGTGTGGACGGTAGTGCTGACAAAACCTACACCTGTGACAAGAACGGCAAGTGGACTGCTGCTGTTCAGCCCTGATAAGAGCTGACCCACTGCAAGCCATGCCTGATTGATCCCACAACAAACCCGCCCCTGGGCAACTGTCCAGGGGCGGGTTTTATATTATGGCAGCATGGCAATATAATGATACGTGGTTTCCGGGTCATTGGTCCAGGGGCCGTAGGAAAATTCATAGCCGACCTGAAAGCCGTTTTCTGTCACCACGACGGACAGCTTTGTGTCGTCTCTGATGGCAGGATGACCCAATGATGCCAGGCCGCCCTTTCCGAAGTTGGCCGTTCCGTCCGCCCGGAGTACCAAAATCCAAACCGGAGAGAAGCCGAGCTGAATGGTACGGGTCTTATCTCCGTCGCCTGTATAGGTCCCAAATATGATTTCGGCCTTTTGGTTTGCGGTATCTTGGGCAGCCTTGATGGCGGCGTCGATCTTGGACAGATCGGTGTTGAAATCCGTCCGCACAAAGACGTCCTCCGGCACCCACTGGTGCAGCCCGTAGTTTGGTGTGTACGTTGCCATAAACAATCCTCCTTTTTCTTTGACCTTCCCCCCTGTGGGGGGAAGGTGGCCCGCCGGGCCGGATGAGGGGTGCGGTGCTGGCTACCGACCCGGCCCCGGCGTCCGCCATGCATGGCGGCCCTATGGACAAACCACCATGGCCCCGCCATGACCGGCGGGCGGCTGATAGCCGCCCCTACGGACGTATCGCGGTGGTCTGGCGGTGATCGGGCGGGCGGGTCTGGGACCCGCCCCTACGAATGGATCGCCGTACCCCGCCATTGTCCCCCCGCCCCTGGATGGGCGGGGGTTTTTTGTTGCACAGCGGGGAAACTCCCCCGGCGCAGCAAAAATCCCCACCCGGCAGCGGGTGGGGATGGGGTATGGCTTATGGGGTGTCGGCGGGCGGCCACAGGCCGCCCCTACACACGTACTACGGCAGCCTGGCGGTAAATGGCGGGCGGGTCAAGGTCAGCGGATGGTCAGGATATCCGCGAAGCCCACCGTCTCCAGCACCTGCATCACGCCGGGGGATACGTTGATCAGCACCATGGACGCCCGCTTGGAGGCGGCCGTCTTTTGGCCAATGAGCAGGGCCCGCAGGCCCGCGCTGCTGATGTAAGGGACCTTCTGGAAGTCCAGCACCACATCTTTGGCGGACCGGAAGGCCTCCAGGATCTTGCTCTGGAGCTGAGGGCTGGTGTTGGTGTCCACGCGGCCCTCAATGCTCAGGGTGACCTGGCTTCCCTCCCGCTTGGTGTTGATGGTCATATCGCATCCTCCTTCAACGGTCCGTTATTGCAGATAATACATCCCCGTCAGGGCGCTGCTCTCGTCCAGGCTGGCCGGACTGTTCTGCAGGACCGCGCCGTTCACATCCAGATAGCTGAACCCGTCCAGCGTGCCGCAGTCGCCCATAAACACAATGTTGGCCCGGCTGCGCAGGGGTTTGAACTGCTCCACCATCATCTGAAGCTTGGAGCGCAGCTTCTCGTCGGAACCCCGGTTGATGAGGATGGTGAAGTCGAAGGGGGTGTCCCCATAGAGGCTGCCGCCGCTCTCCTGCTGGGCGCCGGAGAGCAGGTTGCGCTCCACGATGTACACCGGCTCCTCCACAAAGAGCTTTACGATCCCCTCCACCGCCTGGCGGGTACCCTTCACGCTGAGCAGCGGATAGGCCGCCCGCAGCAGCCGCCGCAGCTCCTTTTCCGTCAGCAGGTCCCCGTCCAGCTCCAGACCCATCCAGCCCGCCAGCACCGGCAGCACCGCCGCCGGGGCGGTGTCCAGGTCGATGTAGGTGGCCAGGCTGTCGATGGTCTCGTCCAGGTCGTTGTACAGGGAGGAGAAAATGGACAGATACCGATGGAAGAAGTCGCTGTCGTTCTGGTAGACCTGGGGGAAGGTATCCAGAAAAATGTCCCCCGGGGCGTACACCCGCAGGTCGGACAGCTTCGCCGTCCCCACCCCGTCCAGCTCCAGCCACAGCCACAGGTAGCGGCCCTCCTGGCCGTAGAGCAGCACGTCCCGCTGACCGCTGTACTGCACCCCGTTGGCCAGGCCGAAGAGCTTCTCCTTCCGCTGGGCCGGCACGCTGTCGTCCAGCAGAAAATCGTCCACCGAGGTCACCTTCCCGCTCTGGATAAACTCAGGCTGGTTGGAGGCAAAGGCCCGGATGGTCAGGATCATGTCTCCCGCCAGCTCCAGACGCATGGCCAGCCGCCCCCACTTGCAGTCGGGCAGATTGCTGTCCAGCCGCCCCAGGATACAGAAGCGATGCACCGTGTCCTCGGTGGCCAGCAGGGACCCGTCCTCCCGCAGCTTGAAGCCCTGCCGCAGGCTGCGCTTGAGCCGGCTGTGATTCAATACAAATTTACGCTGTCCGTAATTGGCCATGGTATCTCACCTCTCATCTGTGCCGGCCATCCACGTCGTTGTGGAAGTCCAGCCGGAAGGTTCCGGGACAGCACAGGCTGGCCTCCCCCAGGCGGATATCGGTACCCACCAGGGCCGCCCCTTCCGTGGTGGCGGGAGAGAGATACAGAGTGTCCACCGCCGCCACACAGGGCAGGTCGGCCAGCTGACGGTAGATCTGGCTGAACCGTACCCAGCCGCCAAAGCTGTCGTCGCTGTGGACATGGTCCAGCAGCTTTTCCAAAAGCTGCCGCACCTCCCCCTCCGCCTGGCGGTAGTGGGGGCGGATGTACAGCACCGCCGTCACGTTGATGGGGATGTAACGGGGCTGCACCAGCTCCACCCGGGTGGTCAGCAGCCGCCGGGCCTCCAGATGAGCCCGGATCTGCCGCAGGTACTCCGCCGAGAGCTTGGGGTATCTCTCTTCAGTATAAGGCTTTATCACTACTTTGACAAGGTTTTCCTCAGGAATCGCCTGGGCTTTTACCTTGTGGATACACAGGCCCGGGGTCTCCATGGCCAGGCGCTCATAGTCCAACGGCAGCACCGCCGTGTTCACCTGCCGCATGGTCTGGACAAACCGGCGGCGCAGCTCCTCCGGGTCCTCCCAGCTCTGGCCGCCCCGGCCGGGGGCCGGGCTGTGGAACACGGTCTGCTTCTCCATCCCCACCGGCCCGCTGGTATGGGTCAGGCGGTTATCCGCCCGGATGTTGCCCACCACGCCCCGGGTGACGGCGCAGTCACACAGGTACAGCCGGTACTCCACTCCCACCCCGGGGTGGACGATGCGCACCGTCCCCTGCCGGGACTGCACCCGATAGCACAGCCGGTCCGGATCGGTATTGCCCGGGGCCACAAAGCGGTATTCCATCTCCCCGTCCTCGCCGGGAGTCTCGGCAATGAGGGAGAACTGGTCGGGCAGCAGGTCGCGCACAAGATCCAGAGGGATCTCCTGGTCCTCATAGCCGTACACCACTCCCAGGTCCCGGTGATGGACCATCTCGCCGTTGTAGCACACCACCCGCACGGCTCCCCATCCCCGGCCGGGGGCGAAGCCAAAGCGGGTCTTGTCAAAGGTAATCACTACCCCGTCCTCCCGCTCCTCCAGCAGGTAGTAGCGGCCCTTCTCCCCCACCCCGGCGTACCGCTGATACAGCCGGTAGGGTTGACCGCTCTTTTCCCGGCAGTAGACGAAGAGGAAGCCCTGGGCGGCCAGCTGGCTTTTGACCTCCACCCGGGCGCTCCCCTGAAAGAGGTAGCACTTGGCCAGGGTCTCCTTCTGCTCCACCGGGAAGAGGTTCACCGCCAGGGTGGTGAGCCGGGGAGCCCGGTCATACCGGGCCTCCTCCAGCAGGCAGCGCAGGGCGTAGCCCTCCTGAGGCGCCTCCCCAAAGGGGACGGGAGCTCCCTTGTCCAGGGTGAGGGTCACCGGCCCGCTGACCAGGAAGGCCCGTGTCTCATCCACGGCGGTGGCGTCCTGCCAGCCCTGGGCGGTGTAATACTGCCAACGGGTGCGGGCAAATATGGGCCCCTCCGCTCCGTTGAAGGGGTTTCGCTCAGCCTCGCCGGCCACCTGCATCCACATACGCAGGGTCTCCCCCTCCGCCGGAAAACCGTCCAGCAGCAGGCACAGGCTGGCTCCCCGCTCGGGCTGGGCACCGAAGATAAGGGCAGAGCCCACCTTGGCGTCCATCAGGTAGGTCACGTCCCGATAGCCTCCCTCCGGATCAACAGCGTACACTGTCTTCAGCGTCCAGGGGGTCAGAGAGGTGACCTGCTCGGTCTCAAAGGTCAGGGAGCCCGCCTTCAGCTGGTACTGGGCCGGCAGGGTCCGGGGAGGCTCCTCCGGCGTCTGCACCAGCACGGTGGCGCTCTTGTTCTCCCGGGGGGTATGGCCCAGCAGCTTGAGCATGGCCCGGCGGATGTCGTCGGTGACCTCGTTGACACGGCGCTGCTGCAGCAGGTTGAAGGCCGTCAGATTCTCCAGCACGGTGATGCCGGGGTCGGAGACGTTGAAGTTGGTCCACTCCTCCGAGTAGAGAGGGATCTGCTCAACGGCCTCTTTCAGCAGCTCCTCATAGGTTTTGTTGTTCAGGTCAATGCTGTTGAGCATGGCCACACCTCCCGGGCGGTATCCTGGCGCGCCTCAGGCCTCAGACCTGGGGCAGCTCCACATAAACGCGGTGGTTGCCGCTGACTGCAATGGCAAAGGGGTTGTGGGGCAGTTCGTCCAGGGCGCACTCGTGGCTCCCCCACCGGTCCAGATAGCGGGCGGTGATGATGAAGCGCTTGATGTGCATGGGGCCCCGGATGGACTGGAGCATGATGCGCATCTGGGCCTCGGTGGGCAGCCGGCCGATGTCCCAGCCGGGGCCGTCCCCCTTGCCCAGGGGGTCCAGGTAGGCTTTGATGCTGTCCCGGATCAGGTTCTGTACGTCAAAGGAGCGATGGGCGTCGTCAGCCACCGCCCACACGTCCACCGACACCTCCACATACACCGGCTCGGTGAGCTGGAGCTCCTGCCGGGTGACGGTGGCCTCGCACCGCTCCAGCAGCCGGTTCATGAGCCGGTCCTTGATGGAGTTGAAGGAGTAGGCCCCGTCGGCGTAGTCCCGCATGAGCACGGCGATGGTGATCTGGCCGGGGGCCTCCTGGCCGCTGAGATCCCGACCCGCCAGGCACTTCACCTTCTCGATGGCGTCGGAGAAGGCCTCCACCTCCCGGACGTAGTCCAGCTGGCTCACCAGCCGGTTACGGCCGCTGACGATGTTGGCTCCCCTGCGGTGAGCGGAGGTGATGTGCTCCAGGTCGCTGCCGGCAAAAGTGGCGATGGGATTGGACACGCTGTCCACATAGAGCATGCCGTCAAAGAGAGAGTTCACCGCCCCGGCGGGCAAATTGCCCTTAGAGCCCCGGCAGCACTGGACCTGCACGGTGAAGGCCACCCCGCCTCCGGCCTGGGGGATACGGACGTGGACCCCGTCGCCAAAAACGATGCGGTTGTTCATCCGGTCGATGACGTAGTGGCGGTCCTCCGGCTTGGACTGATCAAAATTCTCCACCTCGGTCCACCGGACGTAGAAGGACTGGATGCTCCCCAGGAAGTCATAGCTCACCCGCACGTCCTCCGGCCGCTGGGCAGCCAGCTGGCGCATGGCGGGCTCGCTCATACTGTCACGCTCGTTGACAAACACCTCGGCGGAGAGGATGTTCTCCGCCGCCAGGGGATAGCTCATGCCGGCGATGGCGGAGCGGACATAGAAGGCCTCCTCCGGCAGGGTCTCCACATTGCGGATCTCCACGGCGTTGATCTGAATGGAGTTGATGAGGGCATGGTAGCGGCTCTGGTCGTCAAAGGCCCGGCCCTCATCCACCAGCCGCAGCCACCACCGGGACACTCCCTCCACCTCCATGGGGGCGAAGTCGGAGGGGGGCATAAACACCAGGGTGCCCGCCCCGGCCATGTTGTCGGTGTTGTCGATGACCCGCAGGGGCTTCCAGCCCCCGATGGTGGAGTATTCAAAGGCGATGGGAGCCTCCTCAAAGTGGTTGTTCTCCTGAACATTGAAGAGGATGCTCACTGGAGCCCCCTCCATTGGTCCGTCAAAGCCCAGACAGAGAGTGTGATCGGACTGGCTCAGGGGCTTGAAGGCGGCGATAGCACCGCCCGTCGCTATCTGGGCGGTCACGTCCTCCACCCGGGTGCCCCACACCGTCCGCAGCCGTTGGGGGGCCTGCCAGCTGTCCTGGAAGTCATAGGAGATGGTGAGTTCTTCCATCACCGGCATGTTGTGGATGCAGGGATGGAGGTAGCAGTTGTCCGCCCGCAGCAGCCGGACGCGCAGGGTACGGCAGTCCCAGCCCCCTACCGGGGAGGGCTGCCATTGCTCGGGACAGCGGAAGGTGATCTCTACCTGGCCGGGGTGCTCCCCGTCAAAAAGGGTGGACCAATCCTGGGTGCACACCAGCTTCCGCCAGCCAATGCCGTTGAAATACTCCAGGGCGATCTGCTGAGCGCAGGTGGTGGCGGTCTGATAGGTGATGACCTTTGGCTTGCGCTTGATGATCTTCAGCTCTTCCGCCTCCTGCTGGGGAGTGAAGTCCACCAGCCGCTTGGCGAAGGACAGCTTGAACCGAAGGGTCACCATGGCCCCGGCCTGGGAAAAGATCTTCTGGTGACCAATGTAGCACTCGTCAAAAAGAGAGGCGGTGCTGCCGAAGGGCTGGAAGCTTTCCGGATCCAGCTCCCGGTCGTTGTGTGTGACAAAATCGGGCCGTACCGGACCGCAGGAAGAAGCCAGCTTCACCCGGTCCACACTGATGGTCTGGCTGGGGCTGTGGACGGGCTGGAGACATACCATCTGGTACTCTTCTCCATCCAGGGTCAGAGGGATGCTCTCCCCCTCCCGGCGCAGAGCCACCCCGGCTGCTTTCCGCTCTACCTGATAGGGGACCAGTCCCTCGCCATCAAAATAGCTCCAGCTGTACTGCTCCGGATCGGCAAAGTCCACCCCGTCAGCGCCGTCGGGCTGGCTCAGTTCCACCCGCACCGCCGCTCCCTCCACGATGTCAAAGGCGCTCTTGTGGTAGAGGAGCAAAGCATTCTGCTCGATGCCGGGAGCAGAATAGTCAAACAGGGAGATGGGACCCAGCTGGGGCTCCTCAGTCTCGGGCTGGGGCCGCTCATTCCGAAGGGGCAGGAATTTGGCGGGCTCCGGCCCTCCCAGAAGGGGAATGATCTTGCCGAAGCGGCCAGACAGGGCCACCACATCGGTAAGCCTGGCGCTGGTGAGGTACACGTCCCCGATGGTCTCAAAAATCACCGGCGTCTCGTCCTCCCCCACCCCCACCAGCTTGGTGCCCCGAGGCAGGTCCAGGCCGGGCACTGTGTCGGCCACCAGGGTAGCCACCGCCACGCCAGAGGCAGGATAGGCTGGCCGGAGGGATACCCCCAGCAGGTTAACAAACTCGGTGTGATATTTTCCGATGACCTGGTTCAGCCGCTCCAGATTGCCCGCCATCTGTTTGGCAAAAATCAGGGCCAGAACACCGCCCACGTCGGGGCGGACCCGGTCAAAACGCCATTCCGGCGTATAGGACGCGGCCAGCCGCGCGATCTGCTCCTGTAGATCCTCCGCGGTACGCCCGTCCAGGATCAGTTCATCCCTGGGCAATTTGGTCGGCCTCCTCTCTGTCGGCGCTCAGATAAAAGGGAAATACCAGGTTGTCCCGGGTATTGGTGGCGGTAACGGTGTAGTCCAGGTTGACGATAAGGCAGCCAGGCTGGCTTTCAGAGTCGATGCGCACGTCCACCTGGGAGATACGGGGCTCCTGCTCCAGCAGCAGGGCCTGGATATCCCGGGCCATGATAGACAGCATGGTCACCGAGGTGTCCATAAAGGTATAGCTCATGAGCTGACCGCCAAAGCCAGGCTCCAGCCAACGCTCCCCCCGGTTGGTCATGAGGATGAGGTATACCGACTCCTTTACGCTCTGCTCCCCGGACGACAGGGCGAAGCGCCCCGTCCCGGCGTCCACCTGGGGGGGGAACTTCATGCCTGTACCCAAAAACCGCTTGTCGTCCATACCGGACCCTCCTTACTCCCCGTTTCCCTGGGGTCAGCCGATCTTGATGGGGCTGCCGCTCACATTGACAGGCCCGCTGCTCTCCAGCTTGAGCACCGAATTGGCCTTGCCACTGAGCTGGTTGCCCTCCAGCTTGAGCATACCGTCGGTCTTGTTGGTGACGCCCTTGCTGGCCTCCACGGTGACGGTGTCCGCCGTCAGCTTCACGGTACCCATATTGGCGTCCATAGTGAGGGTGATATTATCCCCCACCTTGATCTCCACTTTTTTCTCAATCTTTACCGTCAGGGTGCCGGACTCGTCCTTGGTGCTCATCTCAATGCTGTTCTTCCCATCCTTATCCTTGATGAGGATCTTCTGGTTCTCATTGTCCATAAGGACGGTGTGCTGCTTACCGGCAGTCTGGATGGTGATCTTATCCTTGGACCCCTGCTCATCCTCGCTGTCGTCATCAAAGCAGATGGTGCTTCCGTTTTTGGTGACGATGCGCTTGATGGTGTTCTTTTCGTTGGCCGAGCCGGTGAGAAAGCTGTCGGTATCCTTGTTGACACAGGCGATGATGTAGGGCCGCTCGATGTTGCCTCCCTCGAAGGCCAGCAGCACCTGGTCCCCCACCTCGGGCATGAAGTAGTGTCCCCACTTCTTGCCCCCGGAGGGCATCGCCAGCCGGGCCCACTTGAGCTCGTTTGCCTTCTCGTCCCGGGTGGGGATGGTAACACACACCCGGCCCTTCATACTCTGATGATAGTTGCTGGCCACCTGGCCCACCATGACGCCGTAGACCCGGGTGTCTCCCGTCTCAGTTTTGGTGGACTGGCGCTCGGAAATATCATTGATGATGTCATACAGGCTCATAGATTGATCATTCCTCCCAGCCCGGTACTCAGGTTGCCCGCTCCGGCCAAGGTGCTCTGCAGCTTGTTGGCGCAGCCGGTGATCCGGGTGCGGTATCCGCCGTCGCTGGTAAAGTCGTGGGTGACCTCGGTGAGATAAAAGCTGTTGTCGGCGGGGGAGCCCAATCCCTCCACCTTGATGAACCGTCCGGGGACCATCTCCGGGGTGCCGATGCACTCAGCCTCCAGGCTGCCCAGCCGGTAGCTCATCTGCTCCATCAGGGAGTCCACCCTCGACTGGGCCTGGGTGGTGCTGTTGATGGTGGGGTCGATATACACCTTGGTGCCGCCGCTGACCAGCTTTTTGGCGCTGTTTCCGGTGGAGATGCTGGCCCCCATGGATGGAAAGGTGCTCTTGGCGGAGATCACCTTGCCCGCCCCCGGGTCCATAGCCCTGGCCTCAATGGTGCCCACCAGGCTGGTGAGGCTGTACTCCACCCGGAAGCTGACCATCAACCCCTCAGGCCCGATGGTGATCAGGTTGCTGGTGTCCTTTTTGGCCTTGCGGAAGAGCACCTTGCCCCGATCCACAAAAAACTCATAATTAAACTTTTTGGCCGCCTTCACCACGAACTCATAGTCGCTCTCACTGACCATTTCCACGGTGTACGCACTCTCGGTGGTAGGCGGAGGATCATCCGGAGTGGAATCCACCTCCACCCCGGCCACAGCGCCGGAGGATTTCAGGGTCTCATAGACGGTACGTTGAAGCACCTCGTTCACCGCTCGGCTGTAGCTGCGGGCGGTACATTGTCTGGCATAGAGTCCCCCCATCATCATGCCCTTCAGGTCCATACAGCTGACCTCGATATAGGGCAGCTGGGCCTCGGCATATCCAAAGGTCACCCCCGCTACAAAACCCACGAACACTGTCTCACGGGTGCCCAGGTAGCCCAGCTTGATGGTCACCGAGTTGCCCATGACCACCTGACTCTTCAGCTCGTCAAACCGGAAGTTGCCTCCGCTGGTGGTTTTTTTGTACACGTTGTAAATGCGGAAGGTTGCGATGGAGGCCTCAAAGCCGGCGCTGAGCTCGATGTGGATATCGTTGACCATCATATCGACACTGTCGCTGAGCAGCGCCTTGCCACCCAGCAGGATCTCCGCCCGGGGGTACTGGAGGTCCTGGTATTTATTCATCATGGTGCTGTAGGTCAGGTTGGTGAAGGTGGTCGGTCCGGCCAGGCCAGACAAGCCCCCCAGGCTGTTGGAGCTCATACTGCTGAAATTACTTGCCGAGCTGGTAACGGTATCTAACAGGCCCATATCCTATCCTCCCGGGACGTACCGGCTGTCAGAAGCCGATGTTGATCAGGTTTTTTACTTTGTCCAGGCCGCTCCTGGCCCCCACCTCGTTGACCCCGTTGGCGAAAAACTTCTGGAAGGCGGTATCCCAGTAACTGGCGTCCGTCTTATCGTCTACCTGTTGGGTGATGTTCAGCCGCACCGTGCCACGGACGGGCCTGCCGCTGGTGGAAAACATGGTATACTTGGCCTGTGCCTCGGTGACCTCCCCCACAAAGCTCATATCCGCCCACTGGAACTTGATGTTCCGGGTGGTGTCGCTCTGCATCAGGCCGATGAAGGCGTTGATCTGAGCCTGGACTGAGAATGTCCTTCCAAGGGCGGCGTTTACCACATTGGACACCGTCTGGGCAGACAGGCCGCTGGTAAATTTCTCTACCATGAAGCTGTCCGCAATGTTCATATCGTCAAAGACCAGCTCCACCGACATCACCACCGACGGGGGGCGCACCAGGTTGGCGGGCACCGCGTTGTCCAGGTTTTGCTGCAAATTCTGGAACCGGACCGATTCGGCGTTGGCCTGAATGGAGATGCTGGAGGGGTTATACTGTACCACCAGCCGCTTCTGGCCGGCGGCCCCGGGCACCGTGCTGGTGGTGCTGCCCGCCAGGCCGCTCACTGAGCCCAGGGCGGTACTGGGCGCCGTGCTGGCCGCGCTGGCCGCCGCGTTGGCCAGGCCGCTGCCCAATCCTGCGGCAGGGGAAGCTGAGGCGGCAGCAGTGGCCGTCTCAATGGTGATAATGGCCTTATTGGGGCTGCCCAAAATGCTGTTTAACGCTCCGCTGAGCATGGAGCTCAAAATCGCGTTTGCCACAGACGTTCCACCTCCCTTAGAAATTCAGCAGGCTGCCCATACCCTGGGTCAGGGAGCCGATGCTGGTCCCGGTCCCGCCAAAGGCTTTTTGGAAATCGCTCTGCCAGTTGCCTCTGGTGGCGGCGGTGCTGCTGTCCTGCCGCAGGCGCATGAGCACCTGGGCCCGCACCGGCCTGCCGCTGGTGGAAAACATGGTGTACTGGGCCATGATGGTGTTCAGCTGACCGCTGAAGGAGAAGTCGGCCCAGTGAAAGGTGATCCGCCGGGTGTAGATGTTCCGCAGGGCGGCCACCAGACCTTCCACCTGGGTCTGGACGGTCCACACCTTGCCTTTGGTCCCAGCCACCGCGCTGGCGATATTGACCGCAGACTGGGCAGACACGCCGGAGGTAAATTTCTCCCACATGAAGCTGTCAGACAGATTGACCGCGTCGAAATACAGCCGGAGAGTCAGGTCCACCCGGGGCTTGCACAGGTCGTTGAGCAGGCTCTGGGCCCCCCCGTCCAGGGCGTTGGCCATGTTCTGGGGAAAGGCCACACTGTCCAGCTGGATCTCCGAGGGGTTGAACTGGACCTTGAAGGTCTTTTTCTCAAAGTTGCCGGCGGCAAATGTCTGTCCGGCCACCGCCTGGGCCGCATTGCTCAGGATATTAGTGTCGCTCTGGGTCAAGGGCCCGCCGGCACTGGAATTGCTGATCTGCGTCATCATCTGGTTGGCGGTAGCGGCCGCCGCCGCCCGGTAGTCCTCGATCTCCAGGATGGCCTGCTCCAGATTGCCGAACAGGGAGTTGGCCGCGCTGGTGATGCCGCTTTTTAACGTATTGCCGATGCCTGCCATGGACGTTTCCTCCTTCCTCCGGAATTAAAACCGGCCGCGACGGTTCCGCTCGGTCTGGAGCCTGCGCTCCATCTGGCGGTACACCTGGCTGGTGATCTGGTTCATCTGCTGCGCCATGGTCCGGTTGATCAGGGCGGTGATATCCTCGGTGGTGTGGTCCACCACCTGGCGGTTGATTTCATTGATCTGAGTCTGGCTGGTGGACTGGCGGGTGATCTCTTCGTGGACGGGCTGCTGGATGGTCTGCTGGGTACGCTGCTCCTCCAGCCGCTGAATCAACTCCTCATAGGCGGAGTTGTCCTCCCGCTTGAATACAAACGGCAGTTTTTCCCAGCTGCCCGGCCGATGGGGTTGAGCCCCTCTCCGGCGGGCCCCCTCCCGCAGGTGCTCCAGCGCCTGCTCCCCTGCCGGGGGCAGCTGGGGTTCCTCTGTCGCGGGGGACGGGAAGTGGAGCGCCGCCCCCTCCCCCGGCTGTTCGGCTGCTGCCTGACGCTGGGCAGTGTCGGCATTGAAGGCCCCCACATTGCTGGCGTGGACCAGTCCCTCCGCCACCGCGGCCCGGGGATCCCGCTGGTATTTCACCACCGTCTCGTACAGCTTCCGGGTCATCGGGTCGGCCTGCCGCAGGATCTGCTCCACCTGGGGCGGGACGCTCCCCTGGGTCGGCTCCTCCTGACGGGCCTCCTCCAGCTGCCGCAGCACCAGCTCAGGCTGCTCCAGGGCCCGGAGGGCGTCGGCCCGGGTTCGGGCCTGGTCGGCGGCGGTGGGCCTCACCTGGCGCACCTGGGGCTGCTCCATGGTCCGGATCCGCTCTACCCGCTCCCGGTTTAGCCGGTCGATCTCCCGCAGCTCCCGCATGAGCTGCTCCGGGGTGGCCTGGGCCGCCGGCACGGCGGCGGAGACGGTCGCTTCCCCTTCCTCCTGCGGAAGGGTAGCCTCACGGTGGACCTGCTCCGCCGGCGGAGCTGGAGCGGCAGCGGTCTTTTGTTCCGTATAGATATGCTGGGTGGTCTGGCGCTCCCCCTCCTGCCGCAGCACCTCCAGGGTCTGGCGGATCTGGCGGTCAGGCGGGATCTGGGCTGCCGGCTGATCGGACAGGGGGATGGACTGCTGCTCCAGCACCACGGTGTCCCGCTCCATCCCCGCCAGCTCCCGCAGGGTAAGGGCCGCCTGCCGGCTGGTGTGGTAGAGCTCCTCCTGGCGCAGCTCCCGCAGCCGCTCCACCGTCTCCCGGATGGCGGGAGACTGGGAAGCCGCCCTGCCCTCCTCGCCCGGCAGGATGGTTTCCCGCAGGGTCTGGCGGATCAGCTGGGCGGCAGATTCGGCGGGGGGCGCCCCGGCGGGCGTCTCCTCCCCGGGGGCCTGCCCGGTCTGGCGGTAGATCAGGCTTTCCCGCTGCCGCCGCAGGATGGTCCGCAGGGTCTCCTCATCCCGCTCCTCCGGACGGAGCTCAGGCCTGGCCGGGCGGCTGTCAGGCCGGCGCTCCCGGCCCAAGATCTGCTGGGTCAGGTTGGTGAGCTCCAGGGTGGTGAGCCCGGTCCTGCCCTCGGTGGGCGGACCCTCCGGCTTCTCCCTCTCGGGGGCCTGGCCGGGGGCCAGATAGGTGAGCTCCGCCGGGCTCTGGAGCCCGGGCGGGAATGCCTCGCCCGCCGCCGGAGCTCCCGTCCGTTCCAGGGTCTCCCTGGTGTGCCAGCTCTCTCCCAGCTGCCGGAGGGTCTGGATCTCCCGCTCCTCCAGGGCCCGGTACCAGCTGTGGTAGCTGTCCCCGTCCCGGAAGCGGTTGGTGTTCTGGGTGTGGTAGGTCTCAAAGCGGCTCAGGGAGTTCTCCGCCACCTGGGTCAGGCTGTGGTTCAGGGTGAGCCAGGTGTCTTTGTCGGTCATATGCCGCTCCAGGGTGTGGGTGAGCATATGGTCCACAGTGGTCAGCAGGGCGGCCTCGGCGGCCTGGGAGAGCACCTGCTCCTGGGTCTCCGGCGGGGGGAGGATATCTCCCTGCTCATACCGGTTCACATGGTGGTGGAGGGCCACCGCTCCGCCGTACACGTTGTGCCGGCGCTCCTCCTGAAGCCTGAGGGACTGGCTCACCCGCAGCTGCTCCGACAGGCGGAGCTCCTGGTTGGTGAAGGTGTCCCCCAGGCCGGTGACGTTGTGGTAGAAGGCGGCCACCTGCTGGTAGATATCCCCGGTGCCCAGCCGGTGGTAGATGTCCTGGTGGAGGTAATACCGGGGAGCGGGGGCCTGCTTCCCGGCCGCCTCACCGGCGGAGGCGGCGGCTTCCTTGCTGCCGCCCTCCCCCTCCTGCCGGAGGGTGGTGAGAGCACGCCGGGTGGTCTCCTGGCGGTACAGCCGGGTGAGGGTGGTCAGATTTTCCTGCTCCTCCCGCAGCCGCCGCACCTCCTCCATGAAGTGGGAGACATCCTGGACCCCCAGCTTGCGCAGCACCGAGGTGATATACACCTGATCCTGATAGGTAAAGTGGTGGTCCTGGTTGAGGACGATGCGGTTAAGGACATTGTTGACCACGTCCACCTTGGTCTGCTGGATATCGGTGAAGGCGTTGCGCAGCTCCAGGCTGCTCACGCCCCCCAGGTCCTCGGGGAACTCCGGCGGAGTGGTCACCAGAAACAGCAGGTCCTTGGGGGCGATGCGGGCGGTCATCAGGCCGTAGTTGCCGTTGAGCCGCTGGCCGAAGGCCTCGGTGCCCCCGGTGAGGGTCAGACCGGTTTTCAGTTGGATGGGTTCTCTCAGGGTCAGCATACCGGTCTGCTCCCTCCTTACTCATAGATTACGGCTCCTGGGTGCGCTCCGATTCCTCTTGTGCTTGGGAAGCAACCGCCTGCTCGGCCTTCTCCCGGCGCTCCTGAAGGGCCGCCTCGGCATCCTTGGCGTCCTGTTCCTGCTGTTTCTTCTGGGCTTCCAGCTCCTTTTCAGCCTCTTCCGTTTTCTCCTGGCGCTCCTTCCGGGCGGCTTCGGCGTCCTTGGCGTCCTGTTCCTGCTGCTTCTGCTGGGCTTCCAGCTCCTTCTCAGCCTCTTCCGCTTTCTCCTGGCGCTCCTTCCGGGCGGCTTCGGCATCCTTGGCGTCCTGCTCTCGCTGGGCGGCCTCGGCCTCCCGCTCCTTTTGGGCGGCCTCCGCCTTGGCCCGGCGCTCCTCCATGGCAATCTCGGCGGCAGAGGGTCCGGCGGGGGACGTCTCTGTCTCCGGCTTGGGATTGACGATGGCGTCCACCTCCGCCTGGAGGGCCCTCAGCTCGGTGACCGCGTTGTCCAGCTGGGTCTTGCGGTCATTGATCTTCTGAGCGGACTCCTTCATCGCGCCGTGGGAGGTATTGGCGGGGCTGAGCTGGGTGGCGTTCTGGATCTCCTGGTTTTTACTCTGAACAGTGGCCAGCTGGGTGGCCTGGTTGTCGTCCAGATCCTTGCCCTGGGTCTCCAGAGTTTTCTTCAGGGTATCCAGCCTGCTGCGGAATGAGGCGGCCCGGCCGCTGACCGCGGGAGCTGCGGGAGTTGTGGCAGATTCGGAAGTCTGGCCGGCCGCATCCTGGGCCGCTTTTTCCGCCTGCTCCAACTGGTCGATCAGACCGGTGATCTCAGTGACCAGGCTGTCCCCCTGGGTTCTCAACTCGCTGGCGGCGGAGGCATTCTCCCCGGTAGTGCTCTCCAGCTCCGCGGCCTCTTGTTTCAGGCGCTCCAGCTGGAGCTGCTCGTCCTTGGCCCGGGCCTCGTTGCTGACGCTGTTGGTGGCAGGAGTGGCATATTCCGCCCCCACATCGGTAAGAACATCGCTCCAGGGGATGTCCACGCACAGCATCTCCCGATAGCCCAGGGTGGTAGTCTCCACCAGCAGGCCGGACTGGTCCCCGGACAGCTCCCCGTAGGTCTTTTTCATCACACAGCAGCCGGTGAACACATAGGTACGGGCCACCAGGCCAGGGATAAACTGATTGGGAGCCCGGCCCACGAAGAGGAACACCGGCAAAGCCAGGTTGCCGCCCAGGGGCATGGGGTCCACGTAGTCCACGCCCACATACCGCTCCACCTCCAGGGTAAAGGGACGGCTGATAGGCTTGCGCAGCATGTGGACATAATCGTTGAGTCCACCCTCCTGGATGAAATCGTATTCCATCTCCCGGGTGAAGGCCTTTACACTTTTACAGGGCAGGTCAAAGAGCAGCTCTACCCGCAGCATAAAGTTGAAGTTGACCAGGGGGTTGCGCCCCTGGTTCCACACCAGTATATTGCCATCGGTGATCCCGTGGCTTCCGTTGAATACACTCATCAGCGACCTCCTCCGGCAGGCCGGCGCACCGCCTGGCGGCCCATCTCCAGGATGCTCTTTTCCTTCTTCTTTTCAGAGGGATTCAGGCTGCTGTTGATGGTGGAGATCTCCTCACACCACCGGCGGCGGCTGGCGTGATCCATGCCCAGCACATCCTCCTGACTCCAGTGGAAGTAGTAGGAGATGAAGCTCATCTCCTTGTACAGCTCCTGCTGGGGGTACAGCGTTATCCCTCTGGCGTAAAATTTATGGGCACCTCAAAGGTCTTGCCGCAGTCGGGGCACACCGCCTTCATAACAGGGGGCTCCACGTCGTTGATGCGCTGGTACATATCCTGCAAAAAGGCCAGGTCGGCGGTGAAAAACCGCTCCACGATGTTGGGCACGATGGTCTCCATGCCCTCCAGCTCCACGATCACCTTGGCCAGGATCACCACGGTGAGATAGGAGGGGTTGGCCAGCACACGGGGGTCCCGTGTGGCGGAGATCTCGTCGCCGGCAGTGGCCAGGCGCATTTTCCCCCGTTTGTGGACCTCGCCCACCGAGTCCACATAACCCTTGGGCAATTCAAATTCATAAACTGTCGTCATAGGAAGCTCCTCCAGTTTCAGCTTGATAGGGCAGGGGCCCACCTCCGCCGGAGCGGGGGCAGGCCCCCGCCCTACCGGTCAGGCCGGCAGGGCGGACGGGATCACATCCCGACTTAGTTGGGGATGGTCAGCTCTTCGTAGGCGATCTCCACGGTCTCGATGGCCACCTCGCTGGTGGAGGCGTTCAGGTCGGGGCCGTTGTACTTGCACACCCAGGCGTCCTTCAGGATCCAGGTCAGGGTACCGGTAACGGTCTCCTGGATGGCCTGGGGCGCGCCGTCGGAAATGTCGATAAGCTCGATGGTCACGTTGCGGCGGGGAGTCTCGCCCCGGTGCTCGGAGACGCAGTTCTGGATCCAGGTCTTGAAGTCCTGGTCCTTGGTGTAGCCCATCTTCAGGGTGATGTTGCCGTGCTTCACCAGGCCCTGGATCTTGACGGGAGCCAGGCTGGAGGAGTTGCCCTGGCGGAACTCGATGACGTCCACGCTGGCGTCGATGCCGGTGACTTCGTTGAAGGCGGCCACGCCGTTGACCTCATCCACCGACACCAGGAAGTTCATTTTCGTCAGGGGATAATACAGGCCGGAAGAATTGGTAGTAGCCATATAATTTTACTCTCCTTTTCGTAGGTAGTGATGCCTCAGGCGGCGGATCTTATTCGGCGGACGCCTCGGCGGCGGCGGACTCGGCGGTGAACTGAGTCACGCGGAAAATGACAAACTCGGCAGGGCGGCTGGGGGCGATGCCGATCTCGCAGATCAGCCGGCCGTTCATGATGTCGTCCCGGCTCATGGTGTTGGGACCGATGTCCACATAGAAAGCCTCGGCCGGGGTCTCGCCGGAGAGCATACCGGCCCGGAACATGTTCTCCAGGAAGGAGGACACGGTAGCCTGCACTCTGGCCCACAGGGAGGAATTGTTGGGCTCGAAAACCACCCAGTTGGTGGCGTTCTTAATGGACTGCTCCACATAGATGAACAGGCGGCGCACGTTTACATACTTGAAGGCGCTGTTGCTGCTGGCGGTGCGGGCGCCCCAAACACGGATACCCTGGCCGGGAAGGGCCCGGATCAGGTTGACGCCGGCGGGGTTGAGCACGTCCTGCTCGCCGGTGTTGTAGTTCACCGACAGGCCGGTGCAGGCCACGGTCTCATTGGCGGGGGCCTTGTGGACGCCCCGGGTCACGTCGGTGCGGGAGTACACGCCGGCTACCGCGCCGGAGGGGGGCACGAACCCGGGCTTCTTGGTCACGGGATCGAACACCTGGATCCAGGGGTGATACATGGCGGCGTAGGTGGAGTCGATCATGGAGCGGTACTCCAGGATGTCGTTGGTCTTGACCAGCTCCTGGGGAATATCCAGCACGGCGAAGCGGTTCTGTCCGTTCTCGCAGTGGGCCACCAGGGAAACCACCACCTCGGGGATGGTGACGCCGGGCACAGCGATGATGCTGGCCAGGTTGTTCTCCAGGAAGGCCTGGATGCCGGTGCGCTTGCCGGGGCCACCGTCCTGGCCGATGTACACGCCGGCGTTAACGGCGTCCATGGTGCCGTCGCTGCCACCGGCAAAGGCCACGGTGCCGGAGAGCTTGCCCTTGCCCAACAGAGCGGAGACAGGATTGACCACCTCGTCATCGGCGGCCAGTTCCTCCACCACCACCAGCTTGCTGGCGCTCAGCCGGGCAGCCAGGTTATTGGGAGAGTTGGGTACCAGGTTGACCCCGGCATAGGTCTCCACCTCGCCGTCGCAGCGAACGGTCACGTCCATCTCCACGGAGTAAAGGACAGCCTTGGGCACCAGAGCGGGATCCACGGGGTCTCCGGTAAACTCACCCTCAAAGGTGATGACGTTGTCAAAGATGCTCTGAACCCGGTTGAGCTCCCCGGCGAACTCTACCAGGTCGCCCTCGGCAAAGCCGGTGGCGTTCTTGGCCACGTAGACCCGGTCGCCCTCCTTGCGGATGAGCTGGAGCTTGCGCTTGTTGACAGTGGTGAAGCTCACCAGGATGCGGTTGCCCCACTTGCCCTCGTTGGCGGCCCGCATGGACAGGGGGCCGGCGGAGGCGGTAGCCACGGCGGCGTTCTCAGGCACCACCCGGGCGATGAAGCAGCGGGTGCCGCCGTTGGCGAAGAACTGCTCCACACTGGCAGGGAGGAAGCGGTAGGGACCGTGGGTGTACTCGCTGAGGTAGCCGCCGAACTGCCGCTGGAAGTCGGCGAAGCTGGTGCACAGGGAGGGAGCGCCGATGGTGGGGCCCTTGACGGTCATGCCGATAAAGCCGGCAGTGCTGGTGCCCACGCCCTCAATGGCACGGGGGGAGGAGTCAAACTCTTCCACATAAACGCCAGGAGAAAAATACTCAGCCATAGTTTTGTCGGGATCAGGTGTCTGACCTGACCCTCCTCCTTTCACTTAATCACTGATATAGGTAAATGTTTTTTGCGCAGAGTTGTCAATAGACCACCTTGGCCTGGCCGGGAGTGACGATCTTGATGGTGCCGCCGTAGCTGCATGTCAGGGTGGCGTCGTTTGCCAAAGCCATCCGGCCGCCGATGGTGGGGCCAGGCGAGCCCATCCAGGAGCCCGCGGGCGCCGGTACACAGGGCTGGGGGGTGAGCACCCCCAGGGCCGCCGCCGTGGCCGAGGCCACCGCCGGATTGGCCATACTGGTACACATCCCGCAGGAGGACACGTTCACCATGGGGGTGACATCCATAGTGGTGGCCACCATCTTGCCCTCATAGGTGACGATGGCCTGAGCCGTGGCGGTAAGAGTACCGGTTCCCATGCCCATGGAGCACATAATGGAGGCGCCGGTGACTACCGGTATGGCCATACTACAGATCTCTCCTTTCCTCCACCCCGGAGACCGTGGGCTCCAGCTGGTGCCGGACACGGAGATCCAGTGTTGCGAAATTGGTCTGCTCCCCCGCCACCCAGCGGAGAATCCACCGGGCGGAGGTCGCGTCATCCCGCACCTTCAGCCGGTACTTCCCATTCGGGGCGGCGCTGCCGAAGACCAGGGGGCAGATGGGAAAATAGTTGCGGAACTCCATCTCCAGGGGGCGATCCAGCTTATATTGCTGGTCGTTTACCCGACGGGTCACAGCAAAGGGCTCATATACCCCCCGGTCCGGATCCACCAGAGCATACCAGGTGCGGTTGAGCTCCAGCTTATGGGGGTTGAAGATGGTGATCAGCCTCCGCCGGGGGTCCTGCTCCCGGATGAGGCAGGGGCTCTCACCCGCCCGCACTCCGTCCAGCGTTTGGATACCAGGCATGGTACCCTCCACTCCCAAACAGGGGTAACGGCTGAGACGATAGTCGTCAGCGGGGATCAGGTGGGGCTCCAGCAGCGGGAGCTGGGGGTCCAGCTCCTTGCTGTGTACCTCCAGGCGGCAGGGTTCAAAGCCCGGCATGGAGATGTCCAGGGTGAAGTCCTCCTGCCGGTCGCTCAGGAAGATCATGCTGCCGTCGGTGCGGAACATGGGGTGGACCGGCTTGCCGTCCCACAGGATGCGGACGGACCGGTCCTGGACCGGGAAGCCGGTGGTGGTATCGATGAGGCGGAGGGCCAGGCCAAGCCGGTGTATGATGGTGGCTGGCACGTCTTACCCCTCCTCTCTGGGGATCCCCCGCATGGCCACGGTAAACTGGGCCTCGGTGACCCGGGGGGAATCCACGATGATCTCGCTGGAAACGAATACGGGGGACGCTTTATAGAACAGGCTGACCTGGTACGGCTTGTTGATGGCCGACCAGACTCTGACCTTGTCCTCCAGGGACAGTTTCGCGGGGGTAAAGATGATGGGCGGTTCCTCGTTCTCCAGCCAGGTCTGGAGCTGGCGTGGGTTGACTACGTTGCCGTCGGTGACGATCTGGGCCGCCCGGCCCAGGATCTTCTGTACGTCCGCCGCCTTCAGGCCCATCTGAGAGGAGCCGTTGATGAAGAGCATGTAGTACAGACTGTAGGGCCGGGGCGGTCTCTGAAGACGGGTCCGGCCGGTTCCCAGCATGGAGGGCACGGATACCTCGCCTTCCTCCCTGATATCGTACAGGTAAATCCCCAGGATGTAGTCCGCGTCCTGTTCAGCGGGACTGCACACCGAGATGTTGTTGGGGGAGGGGATGGGCTCCGGGCACATCTTTCCCCGCAGCAGCTGTACCATATAGGTGGAGACATCGGAAATGATTGGATAATCTGCCATTGCATCACTCCTTCCGGTATCCGGAGGCTATGCCAGGAACCGGGCGAATAATTCCTCCGCCTGGGCCTGGATCTCCGTAGTGATCAGCACCGCGTAGTCGCTGTCCTGGAGATAGAGTCCCTCGGCGCCAAATTCCTGTAGCGTGTACTCCTCGCACACATAGATACCGTTCTGGTATTTGGCTGTGAGAGACATATGGTCCACGTCCTCCTCCGTCCGGCCGCGTACCACGGCGTCGGAGTAGGCGGTAAACCCGTAATAGGTGGCTCCTTTGGCCAGGGTGCCCAGGCTGCGGGTGGCGTTCCACACGTACCGCATCCCGGTGACATATTGCAGGGCGGACAGGGGCACGTACTCGTTGCCCAGGTCGTTGTACTTCTGGTAGACCAGGGGGTTGCCCACCTCGCTCTGCCGGCGGGCCAGGGAGAGCAGCAGGGCCAGGGCGTCGTCCGACTTGGTCTGGTCATAGTACATTTGCAGGGCTGCCAGGTAGATGGCCCCCTTGCCGTCCTCTCCCAGGCCGGCATCCCGATCCGTGCCGGCGCTCAGGCCGGCGCCCGTTCCGGTGCCGGTTCCGGTGCCGGTGCCGCTGCCGGTCCCTGTTCCCGTGCCTGCGCCACTTCCGGCGCCGGAGCCCAGGCCGGTGTCGGTGCCAGTACCGGAGCCTGTAATGGCGTTGCCGGTGTTCAGCAGGCTGGTCCCCTCTCCGGCGAAGAACTCTTCGGCGATGCCGGACAGGTCGGTGGTATTCTTTTCCTCCCGCATGGCGGCGGCATAGGCGTCGGCGTTGTTGAGGATGGCGTCCTCAATGGCGGCCAGGGCGTCGTCAAAGTCGTCCGAACCGTTCAGGTTCTTCTGGGCGGCCATGGCCTGGTAGAGCTCGTTGAGGGCGGGGAACACCAGGCCGTAATCCAGGGGGAGCATCTCCTCCAGGCTGGCGATGGTGCTGTTCAGCTGGGACAGGTCCTCGTCGGAGGGATCGCCGCCGTTGATGACCCCCAGGGCGTCCTGCTTCAGGCTGGAGGTGGCCGCCCCCAGGCTGCCGTCGCTCATGCTGCCCTCCAGGGAGGCCAGCTGGGCCTTCTTCAGCGTCAGGTCGTTGCTGAGCTGGCTGGCCAGGTCGGTGTCGCCGTCGGCGTTGGCCTGCTCCAGCTGATCCTCCAGGTCGCTGATCTCGCTGCTCAGCTGGTTGAGCTGGGCGGTGTTCTCCTTCTCGATGCCGTTGATCTGCTCGTCAATGGCGGCGATCTGGTCCTCCAGCGCCTTGGCCCCCGCCAGATCGTTCTCATCCAGACAGGCCATCATCTGGGTCTGGAGATCTGCCTTTTCCGCTATCAGGGCGTCCAGCTCGTTGCCGCCGGCCGCCAGCTCGTTCTCCCGGCGCAGGTCGGAGAGAAACTGGATATGGGCGTCCAGGGAGGCGGTAGCCCCGCTCTGGAAGGCATCGGAGGGAATGGAGCTGTACCAGCCACTGGAGATCTGGAGCCGGTCGTCCAGATAGGTCACGGCATCCGCCGGCAGGACACGCTGGGTACGGGCGGTGATGAGGAACTCCAGCTCGTTGCGCATGGTGTTCAGCAGGGAGGTGTTGTCGCTGGCCAGGCCGTTGAGCAGGGCGTCGCCCTCGCCCTGGCCCAGGGCGGAGTTGTAGGAGGCGTTCTGGCCGGCGCTGAGGCCGTCCAGATAGGCGCTTTCCGCCTCTCCCAGCAAGGTGTCGTCCAGCAAGGCCAGCTCCCGCTCCTTGTTGGAGATCACCCCGTTCTGAATGTTCCCCAAATCCACCAGGTCCTCCACATCGCTGTCGCAGGCGGTGTAGTTGTCTGCCTCGGCGTCGCTGATGAGCTGGTTGGCCATGGTGTAATAGGCTTTGCTCAGCACGGTGGTGCCCTCGGTAAGCATGTTGCCCTCGTGCTCAATGAGGGATGCCTTGACGTTGCTCAGGCTGTCGTTCACCGCGGAGGTAAGGGTGGTGTCGATGCTCATGCCCTCAGGCTCGCTGGCCTCCTCCTCGCCTTCCTCCCCTTCCGAGGGAGGGGGCGCGGTGTAGGTGATCAGCTCCATGGACAGGTCGTTGACCTCCGGCTCCAGGATGCGCATGACCTCCGCCCGCCGGGTGGCGTCCACCGCCTCCATGACTCCCTGGACCGCCTCGATCTGGACGCTGGTGCCGCCGTTGGCGTTGAGGTAGTCCAGGTAGCGCTGGAGGGCGTCCAGCTGCCGGTCGGCGGTGTCGGTCACGTCGTTGTGGACGTCCAGCTCGAAGATCTCATCCATCTTCGCAATGTTGGCCTGGGCGTCCGGGTTGTCGGGCTGAGTCTCCTTCAAGGTCTCATACTGGTTTTTCATGGGGAAGAGCTCTTCCAGCGCGGACAGGTCATAGGGATCAGGAATATCGTAGATACAGGTGGCGGTGTTGGTGCGCAGATCGTAGGTGATTCCGTCGGACTTGGTATGGTGGGTAAAGAACAGAGCCTCGATTACCGACTTTTCCACCGGAGTGCCCCCGGTGGTGATGTCCTCCAGGGTGGAGGCCTGGGTGATGTCGAACCAGGTACCGTCGGCCAGCTCCGATTTGTAATAGATCCGGTTCTGGCCGGACTCGTCGGCGGACTCCTGGGCTGTGGCGTAAATACTGTCGGTAAGGGCGGACAGATGGATCAGGTGGGTACCGATGGCCAAGGTGGAGTTTTCAATGTCGTCCGGGTTGATGTGAACGGCCTCCTCTTCATTCCACACGGCTCCCGCCAGCAGCAGCTGGGCCCCCAGGGCGATGGCCAGGATCAGGGCCAGGACGGCCGCCAGGATCTGTTTGCGATATCTCATCTCAGGCCCCTCCTTCCTGGGCGTCAGTTACAATGGTGCCAAGTTCGGTATCGAAGCGAGCTTCCAGCAGCAGCGCCCCGTCGGCGTCATACAGCTCCAGGGTCACGTCCTCCAGGCTGGTGATCAGCAGGGTGAGGTACTGGAAGGACTGGGAAAGATCCATCACGTCGGTGGAATAGACCCCGGCCTCGCCGTATCGGACGGCATAGCTCTTGGCGCCCTCGCTGGCGTTGATATTGATGGTAAGCTCCGAGGTGCTCAGATCGCCACGGTTGGTGGTGGAGGCCCGGTAGGAGCCGATGGTACGCTCCTGAGGTCCGTCGTCACTCTCCGACTGGAGGTTGAGCACATCTCGGGATACGGTGGCGTCGATGGCGCACTCGGTAACATATTCGTCGCTATTGTACAGGCGGATCACCAGGTCCACCCCGCCGCCGTAGTCCGAGCTCAGATGGGAGATCTCCTCCCCGATGGCGGTTCGCTCCCCGATCTGGTATCCGTCGCTCCAGACCTCAAACTGGTTGACGGCGGGCTCGAAGTCCTCGGGGATAGAAACGCCGATATGAAACACCAGATCGTCCACGGTGGTGTAAATATAATAGTAGGGCTCGTCGATGGTATCGATGTCGGAGAAGCTGTCGCCCCCTTCCCCGGCGCCCATATCCAGGGACTCCCCGCTCATGTACTTGGTGACCGCTCCGCAGGTGAGCCGGTCAAAATCGTACAGCTGCTCATTGTAACTGGCCAGGGCGTCCAGGGCTTCCAGCTGGGTCTCCTGATAGGTGGACTGTGCGTCGTCCACCTGGGTGAAGTCCACCTGGCCCAGCTTGTTCAGGGCAGCGGCCTTGCTCAGCTCCTCCTGCTGCTCGGCACAGGTCTGTGCCAGGGTCTGATAGGCGTTCCAACTGCTGACCAGGGCTTCGTAGGAGCTTTCCACCTGGCTGCGGATGGAGGCCTCGGTGCTCTCCACCTCCGCCCGGGCGCTGTCGTAGTCCATACAGGCGGTGTACACCGCGTACATCTCGTCCTCGATGTACCGGGAGCCGTCGATCTCTCCCTTGAACCACTCCATGGTGAAGGTGAAGAAGAGGATGCGAATCTTGCCGGCCCAGGGTCTGTCAATGGCGGTGAGGAATTCCTCATACTTCATCTGGAAAGCGGCGTAGTCCACCTCCTGGCCCTGCTTAACCATGTTGATGTACCCCTGGATGGTATCCATCTTGCCGCCGTACTGGCTGCGCATGAGGGACTCATAGTTTTCCAGGTTCATCAGGGCGGTGGAGGCGGTGGTACGGGCCTCATACACCGTCTGGTCGTTGTCCAGGGTGTAGGTGATAATGCTCTCCAGCATCTCCCGGGGCATGGCCAGCTCGTTGAGGGAGTTGCGGAAGGTGTAGCCACTGGTCACATCCAGCCCCACCATCTCGGTCAGTTCGGCTTTCTCTGTCTCAAAGGTCCGCTTCAGGTTGGACAGCTCAGTGGTGAGGGTCTCCACCTTTTTGCTCATGGTGTCCACGTCGCTCTGGGTGGCCTGACCGGTGACCAGCCGGGCCTGGTTGCGCTCCAGCTGCTCCTGTGCGGCGTCCAGCCGCTCCTGGGTAAAGGCGATCTTCTCCTGAGAGATGTAGGCCTGAGTGTACAGCTTGTTCACATCAGCCAGCACCTGGTAGGTGAGGTCGTCCATCTGGTGCTGGAGGGTCTGGATCTCCGCCTGGAGGGTGAGAGGCTTCACGTTGAGCTCATGCTCCTCGATCATGTTCAGAGGCTCTGGAAATTTAAAGCTCAGCAGGGGGGACCAGCGGAAGGAGGTCTTGTTCTTCACCTTGGCTTTGATGCCCTCCACGGCCTCCACGTACTTCATTTTCTTCAGCAGGATCTGGTTATACACCTTGGAGATGTCGCTGCTGCCCGCCAGGGCCATGGTCTGTGCCTGCTGGAGCAGGAAGGTCTTGCTCTGGGCGGCCCGGGCCCGGGGGGCCAGGCCAAGCACAACCACCCCGCACAGGAGCAGGCAGGCCAGGCGCTGGATAATGGAACGATTTGGGTTCATGCTCGCCCCTCCTTTTTCGGGGATCCGGATCAGGCGGTCTGGATCGCGTACATGAAGAACTGATCGATCCCGGCGCCGGTGCAATAGAAGGTATAGAGGAGGCCGTCCCGCTGGTAGGAGTAGATGTACAGCTCCCCGTCCCGGTCATAGTCGGATACGGTGTACACCCCCTCGTAGCTGGAGGCGATCTCCATATCCACCGCCTCCACGGTATCCGCCTCCTGCTGGACCAGCTGGTTGACGCATACCGCCTCGGCCAGGTCCACCCAGGCGGTGCCGGAGTAGTCCGGATCGCCCAGGACCTGGGTGATTCGATTGATAGAGGAATAGATCTCGCCCTCGATAAGGGCCGAGCTCCCCAGTACATACACGCCGGTAACGTTCCAGCTGTCATCCAGAGCGGCCGTCCCATCGGCCACGGCGTACACCGCGCCGATTTCCTCCATGTACACGCAATACTCGCTGCTGCTGCTGTACACCTGGGAAACGCCGGTATACATCTGAGCCACGTCGGTGGTTGCTTTGTCCACCAGCTCTCCAAATACAATCTGGTCCTTCTGGAAGGAGCCGGTAAAAATGGAGCTGCCGGTGCTGTTGTACAGGGTGCCCTTTCCGGAGCGCACCCCGGTCACATAGTCTCCCTCGTACTCCAGCACTCCGGTGGGCCGGAAATACTTACCCACCCCATTATACAGGTTGTCGGTGAAGTTGCCGGTATACTGTACCGTACCGTCGGCGTAGTAGGTGGTGCCGGTGCCGTTATACATGTTGTCGGAAAAGGCCCCCTCGTACACCGTGTTGCCGTCCTTGTCGTACAGGGTACCAGCGCCCTCGCATTTGGCGTCCTGGACCTGGCCCACATAGGCCAGATGGCCGTCGGCGGCCAGGATGCGCACAGTGCCGTTCTGGAACTTCAGAGGGATGGAGTTGTAGCGGTAGGTATTGATGGTGACGCCGGTATTGCCGGCGCTGGCGGGGGTGGGCAGCATGGACAGGATGAACCACACGCACAGCACCCCCAGGACCACAACGATGGCAAAGGCCAATCGCTTGCTCACCATCCAGTTGAGCAGTACGTAGTAGTCCTTTTTGTGCTTGGGCCGCACATCAAAGAGGGTGGAAAAGGCCCTCCGCAGCCAGGTAAAGACCCGCGTCCTCCAGAAGGTGGGGGATACCCACAGCCGCAGCCTGGTCCACAGCGAGGTGAATTTGGCGCGCAGAGAGGAAAACAGGGTGGAAAACAGTTTATTCACAGAGGAAACGCACCTCCCTGCCTCTGCCCCGTAGGGCGGTCAGTTTACTGGTCGATCCCAAAGAGGCGGTAATCCACCTGACCGGGATCACTGTTGAAAAAGTACTCGCAGGCAAACAGGTACCAGCGCACCACTCCGTCCTGAGGACAGGCCTTCAGCAGAGAGGAGAACAGGTTCCGGGCCAGGTAGAAGTCGTTATGATAGAACAGGCGGATGCCCTCCTGGAGCCGCTGGTCATACCGGATGCGCAGATTGCGCTCGATATCCTGGTAGGTATCCAGGGCCTCGTACAGCTTAAAGCTGTGGCGGCCGTCGGCAGAGGCCACGTAGCCGATGTACCGGGTGTTGCACCCGATGGTGAGCCGGTTGAGGATGTCCTCGGTGAGAACCATCCGCACGCCGGCGGACCGGAACCGGTCGGCAAAGCTGCCCAGAAACTCCATCTCGGAAGAGGAGATCAGGGGGAACACCCGGTCCTCTGTACCGGCGATGCCGTAAAGAAAACTGGTGTAGTGGAGCATCAGGAAGTAATCAGGCCGCCAGCCCTGAACGGCGGGCTGGCGTTCCAGCTCTCCCATCAGATCCAGCCCCGCCTGGACGGCGCTGCCGGTATCCTCGGGATAGAACACGGGGGCCGCGTCCAGCTCAAAGCTGCCCGCCAGCATCTGCCCCTGATGGGCCTTGGCGCTCTCCCGGAGCATCCGGAAGCAGTTACTCACAAACTGGACATAGTCCTCGTCCTCCAGGGCCTGTCTGGCCCGATCCCGGTTGTTGACGCTGAACAGGCCCATGCTGCCGGTCAAGGTGCGGGCGTCCCGAAAGCTCACCTCCATGACGGAGGCCCGGTCCAGCAGCCGCTCCATCCCCCAGGGCACGAACCGGCGATAGGCCTGGATGACGCTGTCCACCTCGTAGTCCCGGATGGACAGTCCCATGCACATTTCCTGCATGGCCCGGTTGAGCTCGCCCAGCTCATCCCGCCGCTTGGAAATGGGGGCGGGGCGCAGGTTGCCCTCGCTCACCGCCTTCATCTGCTCGGTGATGGCAGCCACCGGCCGGGTGGTCCGCCGGAGGAAGAGGTAGATCAGCAGCAGGGAAACCAGGAAAAGTCCACCCAGCAGGCTGCCCACCACCCCCAGCAGGGAGACCATATCCCCCAGGCTGAGCTCGGCGGCGGTGCGGCTCACCAGCACTCCCACCAGCACCCCGTTGGCGCTGACCGGGGCGGCAGATACGATGATCTGGCGGCCACCCGAGCGGATGGTAACCGCCCCGGCGCTTTCCTCCCGAAGCACCTGATCCATTAGCTCCAGGGAGGCTCCCGTCAGGTTCTCGGCAGCGGAACTACCCCACACCGCCTGCCGGGACAGGGCCACCGTGGCCTCGCCCCCGGAGACGGCGTACAGCTCGTCGCCGGTGCCCATCAGCTGTTCCAGAGCGGCAGCTTCCACGGAACCGTAGAAGTCCTCCTGAAGCACCGCCTCCGGCCCGGCCTGCTCCAGCAGCCTGGCCCGGGACTGGGTCAGGGAGACTGCCCCGTCCATGTTCTCGCCGGTGCGCAGCCCGCCGGTACCGGCCACCAGAGCGGCGGTGACCACCAGCAGAGTAATGAACAAGCACACGCCCGTCAGGCAGGCGGTGCGCAAGGCCAGAGTCTTGGCCTGGGTGCTCCTCCGGACCGCCAGGGCCAGCACCAGCACCACCGCCACCGCGATCACCGCGGCGGCCAGAAAATCCCATTTACAGGCCAGCCGGGCGGAAAAGCTGATGGAGATCTGACCGGGGAACTGGATCTGGGGATAGGCCTCCAGAACGGTGGCGGCACCGGCGGAGCTGATGCGGAGGGCTCCGCCCTCTCCCAGCTGTACCAGCAGGGCGTCTCCGTCGGGCTGGGCAGCTACCACCCGTCCCATGTCCCCCACGATCTGGATATCCCAGTCTCCGCCGCTCTCGGGCAGGGCGCACACCACTGCCCGCCCGGGGGAATCCACCCCGGCCACCCGGATGGTACCGGAGCTGACGCCCAGGCCGGTGACCCGCATCTGGAGGGCGTCCTCGCCCCCTCCCAGCTCGGTCACGGTACCGTCCTCCTCCAGCAGGCACAGCTGCCAGTCGCTGCTGGCCAGGCTGCCCTCCCGGCAGGTCTGGCGGATGAAATACACCCCGTCGCTTCCGCAGGCCAGCTGGGTAATAGAGGTTACCAGGCCGTCGCCCCGGCGTCCCTCCTGATAGACCTCCCGGACCCGTCCCTTTTCATCAGCGGTATAGATCCGGGACTGCATGGTACGATTTTCCGTCAGGTACAGGGTGTCGCTGTCCTTCTGAGCCGCCACCGGCTCCAGCTCCGCGGTGGCAGGCAATCCCAGAGGGGTGCAGAGCACCAGCAGCAGCGCCGCCAGCAGGAGGGCCGCCGCGCTTATGATCCACTTTCTCATATGCAGTTGGCTCCCCCTTTTTCTATCGTAAAGTCAGATCTTCTGTCCCGATCTGTTCAAAGCACCGTTCAAACAGCCGCAGCAACGGGATATCGCCAAAGATCAGCTGAGAAATCAGCATGACCACCGCCAGAATCACCGCGATAACGCACAGCACCAGCAGCAGATGGAAGATGCGGTCCTTGTTTCGCAGCCAGAAGGCCTTGATCCGGCCCCGGAGGCCCTGCTTTTTGTCGGGCAGAGCGGTGACTTTGATGTCCCGATAGAGCTCAGGAAAGGCGCTGTAGGCGTTCTTGGCCGTCTTTTTCCGCAGCAGTTCGTAGCTGTTCAGCTTCCGGCGGCCCTTGTTGCCCCCCTCCAGCAGGTCCAGCAGCATCTGGGCACAGCAGGTGACGCAGGCGGACTCGTCGTTTTTCTCGTCCAGCTGGGACAGATCCAGGAAGTGGGTAAAGTATACCCCGTTGTCCTGGTTCAGGTGGACGTTGTCCTGGGTGAGTACCAGGTAAAGCAGGGGATAGGGCAAGGGAGAGGACAGGCACTCCATCACCAGGTTGATGCAGATCTCCTCCCGCACCTTCAGCCCTGTCATCTGGCCAGGAGCGAAGGCGGGCAGCCGCCGCTCCGGCCGGTACTCAAAGGCAAAGCACATATCCTCGTTGTGGGCGAAGCTGGTGAGCACCGCCTGCTGCTCTCCCCACTCCCGCTCGGACTGCTCCAGAATGGCCAGCAGCTTTTTGATGCAGGCCCGGTCGTGGACCACCAGCAGCGTATAGCGCAGCTCCACAGGTGAGTTGAGATCCCGGCAGACATACACATCGTTCACCGGGCCCTTCATGACCTCCCATATGGTACTGAGCATTAGATTTCCACCCTGATAGATCACGGCGTCTTCCCTCCAGCCCCTCACTGACTTACTTGTTGGCGGCCGCCTCCTCCTGCTCGGCGGTACGCTTCTTCACCACCGCGTAGGCATAGGTGCTGACCAGCGGCATATCCGCGCAGGAGATGCGGATCTCGTACACGCCCTCCTTACCGGGGGCGGTGTAGATGCCGTCGGCGGTGATCTCGCCGGAGTCCGGCTCTGTAAGCTCGTAGCTCAGAGTACAGGGCTCCATGTTCTTGAACCTCACATTGAAGAAGTGGCTCTCCCGGGTGGCCAGCACCACGGTGGGCTGCTCGGCGGCGATGCTCTTGCCCGCCAGGCGCTGCAGCTTGGAGCTCTCCTCCCCGGCAGGCAGCTTGATGGCCACCCAGCGCAGCACCATCACCGCTTGGCCCGGGTCCTGCTCCAGCCGGGCAGCGGCAATGAAGCTGCCCCGCTCGCTGAGCACCTTCACACCGGTGGAGGCCCGGGTGATGGGCAGCTCGGGCTCGTTGAACAGGGTAGCGTCCCCATAGATGGTGTTGCGGGCCTGTTCGTTGGTACGGGGGTCCTCCGCCAGGTACTCAAAACCCACCTCCACCAGCACGTTGCCCCGGCCCAGGCCGTGGAGGATCTCGTCGGAGCGGACCACATCCCCCCGCTTGGCTCCGCTAAGGGGGATCTCGCAGATACCGGTGGCGTACATGGGCTCGCTGTACCGGGCGCCGTTGTCGGCAGGACCGGTCTCCCGCTCCACCGCCACGGCGGCCGGCCGCTGGGCGGGCTGAGCGTAGTAGCCGCCGTATTCGGTACGCAGGGCGGCGGCGGCGTTGGTCTGCACGTAGTGCTTGACGCCGTCCTCGATGACCTTTTCAATGAGGTAGGCGCTCTTGGTCCGCTGGAGGCGGATCTCCGCCAGGGGCACGCAGTCCGACCGGCCGGCTATCTCCCGGCTCTCCAGGCTGATGCGGCCAATGGCCCGGGCCACCAGCTCGTCGGGAGTCAGGTCCTCCACGGCCACCCGCATGAGGAAGTTCTCCGCCAGATTCTCCCGCTGCTCGCCTACCAGAACGCTCACCATATTGCTGCCGGCAATCAGCACCGAATCGGGAGCGGGGGTAGCCTGGGCGGTAAGCCAGTAGCTCTTGCTCACCCGCTCCCCGGCGGTCAGGCGCAGATCCTCCATAGTGATATGTACCTCGTGCTCCCCGCTGTCGGAGAGGAAGGCAGGGGTCTGAAGCAGCATATCCAAACTGAAGGAGGCGGCCTCCTCCGCCAGGCACTCCACCTGTATGTCCAACCGGGCCTGGCGGCCGCAGCTGGCAGAGGCAGGCATGGACAGGGTGACCATGTAGTCGCTGTTTTCAAAGAGGACGGCGGTGGCCAGGAAGTCGGACTCCAGCTCCATCACTCCGCCGGGAGCCTCGGCATCCCGGAGGAAGAAGCTCCAGCCCTCTCTGGTGTGGTTGCACTCGTAGTTGTCGCCGCTCTCCTGGCTGCGGACGGCGTACACCGGGTGGACGTTCTCCTCCTGATACTGCAGGCAGAGCAAAACCCGGCCGCTCTCCAGCTCCTCAAAGCCGGGGATGGCCGACAGCTTGCGCACCACCGCCGACTCCACGGCGATCTCCCGGCCCAGGCCGTCGATGGCCACGCCGGAGTCCACCATGACGCTCTGGTCGTCCAGGCTGTACACCCCCAGGCCGCACACCACGCCGTCGCCGAACATCATCTCGTTCAGGAAGCGCCGCTTCTGGATGCCGTACTCCTGTTCCACCTGGAAGTCCGCCGAGGTCAGCAGCTTGCCCACATAATACCGGTTGCGCTCAAAGGGAAGCAGTTGATTATTCTCCACCATGTACACCCCATCTCATATGCTCCGCCGGCGGAGCCGGCATATTTCTCGACGCAATCTCTTGCAATTTCCGTTCATTGTGGATATTATAGCATAACACCCCCCACTTTTTTCTAAAGATTCGTTTAAACTATCGTCTCCAGCCTTTTGGGTTTGAAAAAGTCCGGTATGTCCCGCAAATCCCCGTATCTCAATATTTTTACGCGCGAATAAAGGAGCTGAGCCCATGAAGATCACCGACATTCTAAAGCAGGACGGCCCCACCCTGTCCTTTGAGGTATTCCCCCCCAAAACCAGCGCCGGCTATGACTCGGTAGCCAAGGCCACCCAGGAGATCGCCGCCCTCCGCCCCCACTTCATGAGCGTCACCTACGGCGCCGGGGGCGGCACCAGCGATTACACCGTGGGCATCGCCGCCGGTATCTCCCAGACTTATGGGGTGGACGTGCTGGCCCACCTGACCTGCGTGTCCTCCACCCGGGCCCACGTGTCCAGGGTGCTGGGCCAGCTGAAGGAAAAGGGCATTCAGAACGTGCTGGCCCTCCGGGGGGATATCCCCGAGGGGGGCGCCCCAGCCCATGACTACCAGTACGCCGCCCAGCTGGTACGGGATATCCAGGCCCAGGGAGATTTCTGCATCGGCGGGGCCTGCTATCCCGAAGGCCACCCCGAGTCCCCCACCAAGGACGCCGACATCGACCACTTGAAGGAGAAGGTGGAGGCGGGCTGTCAGTTTCTCACCACTCAAATGTTCTTCGACAATAACATTCTCTATAACTTCCTCTACCGTATCCGGGAGAAGGGCATCACCGTGCCGGTGGTGGCTGGTATCATGCCGGTGACCAACGGCAAGCAGATCGCCCGGATCTGCAAGCTGTCGGGCACCTATCTGCCCGAGCGGTTCAAGGCCATCGTGGACAAGTTCGGGGACAACCCCGCCGCCATGCACCAGGCGGGCATCGCCTATGCCGCCGGCCAGATCATCGACCTGCTGGCCAACGGGGTGAGGCACATCCACATCTACTCCATGAACAAGCCGGAGATCGCCGCCGGTATCCAGGCCAGCCTGTCGGAGGTGCTCAAGTGATCCACGCCCCCCGGCAAGAGGTCCTGCGCTATCTGGGCTACCGGGGGATGGAGCCCGAGGGACAGGTTGCAGCCCTCATTGACGCCCGGACGGCAGCGGTGGAGGGGGCCGCCGTCCCCCGGTGGACCGCCCTGGAGCTCCCCCTGGCCCTGTCCCAAACTGGGGCGGTTTTGGGGACCTGGGAGATCCAAAGTCAAAAGCTGGCCACCCACCTGGAGGGCTGTACCTCTGCCCTTCTCTTCGCCGCCACCCTGGGAGTGGAGGTGGACCGGCTCATCGCCCGGTCGGCGGCGGGCCGGGTGGCCCAGGCCGCCGTGGACCAGGCGGCCGCCGCCGCCCTCATCGAGGCGGTGTGCGACGACGCCTGCCACCAGCTGGCCGGGCGCTATCCGGGGCAATACCTCCGTCCCCGGTTCAGCCCGGGGTATGGAGACTTCCCTCTGTCCGCTCAGCCGGAGCTGCTGGCCCGGCTGGACGCTCCCAGGAAGATCGGCCTTACCGCCACTTCCGCCCACCTGCTGGCTCCCGTCAAATCGGTGACGGCGGTGATCGGGGTGGCCCCCACCCCCGGCAAATGCCACGCCGGAGGATGCGCCACCTGTTCTAAAGAAAACTGTACCTTCAGGAGATGATACCTATGACCTTTCTGGACGCTCTCCACAGCCGGAGGCTGTTCTGCGACGGCGGCACCGGCACCCTGCTCCAGGCCCGGGGTCTGAAGGGCGGGGAGCTGCCCGAAACCTGGAACCTGCTGCGGCCGGAGGAAATTACAGCCGTCCACACAGCTTATTTGGAAGCGGGGAGCAATATACTCTGCGCCAACACCTTTGGGGCCAACGGCCTGAAATTTCCCGCCGGGGGTCCCTTCTCCCTGGAAGAGATCGTCACCGCCGGGGTCACCCTGGCCAGGGATGCCCGGGCGGTGTCCGGCCGGGAGGACGTATATATCGCCCTGGACCTGGGCCCCACCGGCAAGCTCTTGAAGCCCATGGGGGACCTGGACTTTGAGGAGGCGGTGGCCCTGTACGCTCAGGTGGTGCGCATCGGCGCCGCCGCCGGGGCCGACCTGGTGCTCATCGAGACCATGAGCGACTCCTACGAGGCTAAGGCCGCCGTGCTGGCCGCCAAGGAAAGCTGTGACCTGCCGGTGGTGGTCACCACCGTGTACGGGGAGAACGGAAAGCTGCTCACCGGCGGCACCCCCGCCTCCACCGTGGCTCTGCTGGAGGGTCTGGGAGTGGACGCCCTGGGGGTGAACTGCGGCCTGGGCCCCGCCCAGATGGCCCCCATTGTAGAAGAGCTGCTCTCCCTCACCTCTCTGCCCCTGGTGGTCAACCCCAACGCGGGGCTTCCCCGGCAGGAGGACGGCAAAACCGTCTTTACCGTGAGCCCGGCAGAGTTTGCCGTCCACATGGAATACCTGGCCGGGCTGGGGGTCCAGGTGCTGGGGGGCTGCTGCGGCACCACCCCGGAGCATATCAAAGCCCTCATTACCGCCTGTAAAGATCTGCCCTGGGCGCCCCCTGCCCCCAAGGACCGCACCCTGGTGTCCTCCTACGCCCAGGCGGTGGAGATCGGCCCCAGGCCGGTGGTCATCGGGGAGCGGATCAACCCCACCGGCAAGAAGCGGTTCCAGCAGGCCCTCCGGGACCATGACCTGGAGTATGTGCTGGGCCAGGCCTTCGCCCAGGAGGAAGCGGGGGCCCAGATCCTGGACGTGAACGTGGGCCTGCCCGACATCGACGAGCCCGCCCTGCTGGTGGAGGTGACGGAGGCCCTCCAGGGGGTGCTCCCCCTCCCCCTCCAGCTGGACACCTCCGACCCCGCCGCCATGGAGCGGGCCATGCGCCGGTACAACGGCAAGCCCATGCTCAACTCGGTGAGCGGCAAGGAGGAGAGCATGGCCGCCATCTTCCCTCTGGTGAAGAAGTACGGCGGCGTGGTGGTGGGCCTGGCCCTGGACGAGACCGGCATCCCCCCCACGGCGGAGGGCCGGCTGGCGGTGGCCCGGAAGATCGTTGAAACCGCCGCCCGGTACGGCATCCCCAAAAAGGAGATCGTCATCGACCCCCTCACCCTCACCATCTCCTCCGAGCCGGAGGCCGCCCTGGTCACCCTGGAGGCGGTGGAGCGCATCGGACAGGAGCTGGGGGTGGCCACCATCCTGGGGGTGTCCAACGTGTCCTTCGGCCTGCCCCAGCGGGAGACCGTCAACACCGCCTTTTTCACCATGGCCCTCCAGCGGGGCCTGAGCTGCGCCATCCTCAACCCCAACAGCGGAGCCATGATGGGTGCCTGGCGGGCCTTCTGCGCCCTCACCGGCAGGGACCCCCAGTGCGCCGGCTACATCGCCGCCTACAGCGGCCAGGCCGCCCAGGCCCCCGCCCCCGCCGCCGTCCTCTCCCTGGGGGACTGTGTGCTCCGGGGCATCCGGGAGGGGGCCGCCCAGGCCGCCCGGGACCAGCTGGCGGCAGGGGCCGCCCCCCTGGAGCTGGTGGACCGGGTGCTCATCCCCGCCCTGGATCAGGTGGGCCAGGGGTTTGAGAAGGGCACCCTCTTCCTGCCCCAGCTGCTCATGAGCGCCGAGGCCGCCAAGGCCGCCTTTGAGGTGGTCCAGTCCGCCATGGCCGGGGAGGATCGCCCCAGCCAGGGCAAGGTGGTGCTGGCCACCGTCCAGGGGGACATCCACGACATCGGCAAGAACATTGTCAAGGTGCTGCTGGAGAACTACAGCTTCGAGGTCATCGACCTGGGCAAGGACGTGCCCCCCCAGCGGGTGGTGGAGGCCGCCTGCCAGCCGGGGGTTGCCCTGGTGGGGCTCAGCGCCCTGATGACCACCACCGTGGTGAGCATGGAGGAGACCATCCGCCGCCTCCGGGCCGCCTGCCCTCAGGTGAAGGTGGTGGTGGGAGGCGCGGTGCTCACCCAGGAGTACGCCGACCAGATCGGCGCCCACTGCTACGCCAAAGACGCCATGGCCACCGTCCGCTTCGCCAAAGAGGTGTACAAACAGTAATTTTTTAAAATTTTTCCCACTGGATGTACGCTTTCGTACAACTTTTGCCCCTGTCCCCCCAGTAATAAAAGGGTGTTTGCCCGCACTGGGAGGAACTGCCATGAAACAGGCCGTCATTGCCCCCGAGGGCCGGGAGCTCCAACAGCTGCGCCGGGTGGCACAGCTCTTCGCCGCCCAGCTCACCCCCGCCCAGGCCCTGGAGATAGCCTGGGTTTACCCGGAATTTGCCCCCGGCATGTGCTATGAGACCGGAACCTATCTTCGCCGGGGGGTAAACGCCCTGGGGGATCCCCAACTCTACCAGGTCACTCTGGACCATCTGTCGGCGGCAGACCGGCCCCCGGAGTCCGCCCCAGAGCTGTATGAACCCCTGGGCCTGGCCAGGGACGGCACCCCTCTGTGGAGCCGCCCGGCGGGGGATCTGGACGGCTACCAGCCCGGGGACGTGGTACATTGGGCCGGGCGGCCCTACCGCTGCCTGGTCCCCGACTGCCTCACCTGCCCCGAGGCTGACCCAGTGGGGTGGACCGGACTTTAGCTCCCTGCCTTGTTACGTTCCAGATTGGGTCACGCCTCGTTTCCGTTCCACCTGATATGTTGCAATCCCTGTGTCAACTCCCCTATCACAGTATCCAGCGGTCTCATGCGGCCAACAATGTGAACTTTTCTTTCTATCTATTTGAAACCCCGCAAAAGATTTCCTCACTTTGGTACCACTTTATATAATTTGCGCAAATACACGCTCCATCCCCCAAGCGTCCCGTAATGATGATGTAAATATCCCTCGTTTGTGGTACAATCAAGTCATCCATGCGAAACGTCCATTAAAGAGACGGGAGTTTGAAGGCTTAAAATAAGAAGGGACTTTGAAGGGATGACAAAACTACTGTTTGTGTGCCACGGCAACATTTGCCGCAGCCCCATGGCAGAATATGTGATGAAGGATCTGGTGATGCGAGCCGGCCGGGAGGCGGAATTTGAGATCGCCTCCGCCGCTACCAGCACCGAGGAGATCGGCAACCCGGTCTATCCCCCCGCCCGGCGGAAGCTGGCCCAGCATGGCATCAGCTGCGCCGGACACGCCGCCCGGCAGCTGACCGCGGCGGATTACGGCCGGTGGGACTACTTCCTGGGTATGGACAGCGCCAATCTGCGGAACATGCGGCGGCTCTTCGGCGGCGACCCGGAGGGCAAGGTTACCTCTCTGCTGTCCTGGGCCGGACAGGACCGGGATATCTCCGATCCCTGGTACACCGGGGATTTTGAGGCCACCTGGCAGGATGTGAACGCCGGGTGCGCCGGACTGCTGGCCGCTCTCACCCAAAAAAGCCTGCCCAAGCTGGTGGTAGTTCTGGGTACCACCGCCTGCGGCAAAAGCGGCCTGGGGGTAGAGCTGGCCAAGCGGTTTAACGGGGAGATCGTGTCCGCCGACTCCCGGCAGGTGTACACCGGACTGGATCTGGGCACTGGCAAGGTGACGGAAGAAGAAATGGAGGGGATCCCCCACCACATGCTGGATGTGGTAGCACCCAATCAGCCCTACTCGGTAGCCGATTTCCAGACGGGAGCCTATGCCGCCATTGACGATATCATCGCCCGGAGAAAAACGCCCTTCCTGGTAGGAGGGTCCGGGTTATACGTGCGGGCAGTGACCGAAGGCTTCGCCTTTGCCGACGTCACCCCCGACCCCGCCCTCCGGGCGGAGCTGGAGGAAAAAACGGCGGAAGAGCTATACGCCATTCTCCGGGAAAAAACGGGAGTGACCTTGTCCAACGGAGAGGAGCACAACCATCAACGGCTGGTGCGCTCGGTGGAGAAAGCCCTGGCGGAGGGATGGGAGCCCCCTCAGGCCAAGCCCCGGTACCGCTGCCTTCTGTTGGGAGTAAACTTTCCCCGGGAGACCGTATGCCGGCGCATCGACGACCGGCTCCAGGCTCGGATCGACGCCGGGATGATCCAGGAGGTGGCAAATCTCCGGGCCGCCGGAGCCACCGACCAGTTCCTGGATGGACTCGGATTGGAGTACCGCTATATCCTGCGCTTTTTAAAAGGAGAGCTCTCCTCCCTGGAGGAGTTGAAGGACGAGCTGGGCCGGGCCATCAAACGGTTTGCCAAGCGGCAGGTCCAGTGGTTCAACCGGGACCGGGATGTGCTGTGGCTGGATATGGAGGGAGATTTCCTCGCTCAGGCCACCCGGGCAGTGGAGCAGTTTTTACAAGCGCCGTAGCACCGCCCGGCGCTTCTCCCCTTTGGCCGGGCTCTGTTCCGTTAAACAGACTCGGAGTTCTTTTGTCATTGGGCGGGAGCGCCAGATATCTTGTCCCACACGCAAAAAAGATAGGCTGGATAACCTCTCTTGAGGCTGTCCAACCTATCTTTTTTGTGTTCTGCATAAATGGTATGACGGACAAGGATCGTAAGCGCTCAATAACCACCCGTATACAGTCAAAACCCGGTAGGACTTGCAATCCTACCGGGTTCGTTTATTTGCAATCAGAGGTCTCCAAATATTTACGGCGTTTTA
>NZ_JACJLC010000050.1 GCF_016901955.1 Pseudoflavonifractor phocaeensis | reverse complement strand
ACTGTGTTCCCGTGTCAGCTTTCGCCTTTCGGTTAGGCCGGTTGTTTCCCGTGTTATCTTACGGGGCAGTACCTTCTACTGCTTTTCTCATTGCCCTATCCGGGCGTACGTTATGGATATGCCCCTTGTCAATGTGCGTCGTAAGGACGTATTCATGCTGCCCCTTTGTTACCGCGTCGGCAAGCTGCCGCCCGATCTCATGGGCTTTTTCGTAATCAACTTCCCCCGGCTCAAAGGATTGTATCAAGTGGTGGGCGAGGTTGTTTCCCTTATCCAACGCTTGGGACAGGGTAAAGGCAAACTCAATGTCTGCCGTTTCATAGGAGCAGCCGAAAGAGGACACAAGCATTTTCCCGTCCGTCTTATCCGGGTTTTGGATATAGTCAAGGGCTTTGCTCAACGTGCTTTTAACAGGTTTAATCTTTGTAACCGCCATATCTCCGCAAGCACCCCCTTGATTTCCTCTATGTCCTCTTTATAGACGCTGCCCGTCGCATTGACGCGCCGCGCTATCTGATTGATATTGACCCCGATTTTCTGTATCTCTGCTGTCATAGCCTTTATGTCGCTATGGTCTATCTGAATGATGTACCCGTCGATTGCCATTTTCCGCAGATAGCTTTCCATGTTCCGGGTGGGGACGAGCTTCATTTTCTGCTCAATCAATGCCCGTTCTTCCTCGGTTACTCTGAATTTGATTTGCACCGTCCGTTTCCTGCCGCTCATGCCGCGCTCCTTTCTCCCTGCAAAGAGGGTTTGGGACACTTCCCAACAAGCAATTTTCAGCCGCCGCGCCGCAGGGCGCAGAGGGCGAAAATACGGAAAGGGTACCCCTTTCCTATGCTTGCTATTCATCTTTTCGTATTCTCTCACGATGAAAGCGCAGATTTGCCGAACACTTCCGCAAAAAAAGAAAAACGCCATAGAAACAATACGTTTCCATAGCGTCCTTTTGCCTGTTTTGCTTTGTACTTACTCTTTTTCGACTTCCGTAATTTCCCTTGCCGTTGCGGTTACAATCCGTATGCCCTTATCGCTCATACCGTCCAGCAGCGCGTCAAGCTGCCGCCGATTGGTGGATTTTTCCGCGTCGCTGTTCGGAAAGAAAAATTGATCTACCGAAATATGATACCGCGTTACAAGGTCATAGAACACTTGCAAACTCGGTTGTTGTCCCTTGTTCTCGATATTTGTAAGGTAGCGCGGGGAAATATATAACTCGTCGCAAACCTTTTTGCGGCTCTCTTTATACTCTTTTCTCGCGGCTTTTATGGCTGCCCCGAAAGCCTTAAAATCATACAATGGTATTGGTCGCCTTGCCATTCTCAATTCACCCTATTACATTTTACAGTTCACTTTTCTTTTTAGATACGTCTACACATTTCATAGTATTGGCTTAAATAATTCCTATTATTCTTGCAGACTTCTTACCCACAACTTATGCGAATGTCGATTGTAAACTTTTGCAAGACCGATTGTGAATTTTTTTGAAAAGTATTGCTATCTTCCAAGCCATGTGTTATACTGTTATACAGAACAACATAACAGCAAGAACAGCGGGAGGGTGATGACAATTAAGCTAATAATATCTAATATGTCGGGTGTACCCATCTATGAACAAATTAAACAACAAGTGAAAGCTGCGATTTTGTCGGGAGATCTTCAAGCAGAAGAAACGCTACCTTCCCTAAGAACATTGGCAAAGGATTTGAAAATCAGCGTATTAACGGTTACAAAGGCATATACCGAACTGGAACAAGAGGGATTTGTCAAGAATGTTCAAGGTAAGGGCTGCTTTGTGCTGGGTAGCGGTTCCGAACTAATGAAAGAGCAACTAATTTGTAAAGTAGAAAATAGTTTGACAGAAGCTATAAAAGCAGCGAAAATTGCTAACCTATCTAACAAAGAACTACATCATCTTTTAGATGTTTTATTGGAGGCGAATGCAGATGACTGATTATTTAGAGGTAAAAAACTTGTCGAAATCTTTTGACAGCTTTCAGCTTCACAACATTACTTTTACTCTACCAAAAGGCTACATTATGGGATTGATCGGACCGAACGGCTCCGGTAAAACAACCACTATCAAACTCATTTTGAATATGCTCAAACGCAATAGCGGCGAAATTAAAATCATGGGTCTTGACAATATCATTGACGAGCAAAAAGCAAAGGCAGAACTTGGCGTTGTGTTTGATACCAACTATTTCAGCGACGATTGGAAAATAACGCAGGTCGAAAAGTCTATTTCTGTTTTCTACCCGAACTGGAATACGGAGCGATTTGCTGAAATGCTACGGAAGTTCCATATCGCTACAAATAAGAAAGTCAAAGAACTTTCAAAAGGTATGCAGATGAAGTTAATGCTTGCTTGTGCATTCTCTTACGACGCAAAGCTATTGATTTTAGATGAACCTACCAGCGGCCTTGACCCTGTTTCCAGAGATGAACTACTGCAAATCCTTTCGGAATATATCGAGGACGGAGAACACAGTGTTTTATTCTCTACGCATATAACAGGAGATTTGGAACGTGCTGCCGACTATATAACTTATATCAGTTATGGCGAACTGTTCTTTAGCGGAAGCAAAGATGACTTTGTAGATATGTTCCGCATTGTCAAGGGAGGAACGAATGAACTATCTGCCGATCTTAAAGGAAAGGCGGTTGGTGTCCGCACATTTCCAACAGGTTTTGAAGCTCTGGTCAAAACCGAAGATGTTGCAGCATTTTCGACTTTGGATATAGAGCCAGCAACCATTGACGAAATTGTTGTATTTACAAGCAAGAGAGGTGAAGATTATGAGTAATATGTTGAAAGCCACAAAACTGGATTTTTCCCTTGTAAGGCCGTATTTCAAAGTGATTGGTTTTACTATGCTTCTTCCTATCGCTTTTGCGGCAATCAACCGTTCTATATTGACGGGTGTTTCTTTCGCTATGTGTTTTATTGCCATGACAACGGGTTATACATTTTCTATCACAGAAAAGAATAGCATGGAGCGTCTATATGGTATTTTGCCTGTTAAAAAAAGTGAAATGGTGATTGGTCGTTATCTTTTTGTTCTTGCGTTGGGGGCACTTGCTCTTGTTGTTTCACTTATTACTCAACCGATTGTATTGCGTGTAATAGGTGAAACCGTTGAAAAGGTCGACATTATCAGCGCAGCTATTGGCGGCTTATTCCTATTTGCACTTTATACAGTGTTTCAAATCCCCGGATATTATAAGTTCGGCTCTATCAAAGGTCGCGTGTTTATGTATATCCCGGTGGCTGGGTTTTTAGCGACGTTGTTTTTGCTCCCTAAAATACCTATGGACAACTCAATTATCACTACGCTTAGTAACTCTCCTGTGCTGCTTATTGTACTTGTGATTGTGCTTGTCGTCGTTATGTATGCGGTATCGATCTTGTTTTCTATTCGGATTATGAAGAACAAAGAAATGTGAGGTGAACGGTATGGATTTTACAATTTTAGCTGTTGTTTTGCTTATTGGTGTTGGTATTCCCGTTAGAAATAAAATCATTCGGAAATATCGAGAGGAAAAAAAGAAAAAAGATAATGACCGAAATACAAAGTGATGGATATGGAAAAGACAGCTTCATACGTTGACCCATTTGTGTGAAAACAAGACACGCGTATAATTAGAGAAGATAAAATAAGAAATACAATGGCAACAAAGCCTTATTTGTCGAAAAATGAGCCGCATAAAAATCAATTTAAGAGGAGAAATGTATGACCAAGAAATATTCAAGAATTATTGCCGTCATTATGTTGGTAATTGCGATTGTTTTTATCTTTATTGCCTTGAACAATCCACAGGCAAGTTTCCCTTGGAGCAATGCAATAACATATATTCTTTATGGGGTATATGCTTTAATAATGATTGTACTGTTTATTGCCCCATTTAAGAGAAAAAAGTAATCTCTGGTTTATTGGACTGTCTACTACCTACTACCACCAATCTGGTCTAATTAAACTTTGGCTTTCCTGTTCTCATATAATCAAACATAAGAAAATGTCCGCTGTAACATTTCGCGGACATTTTCTTGATATACTACCAAAAAGAAAGGAAGTGAGGTTATGAAACACGTTTTAGTTGTTGAGGACGACAGCTTTTTGAATAAAATGCTTTCCTACAATTTGACAGCGGACGGATATGAAATAACGTCCGTCCTAAATGCGAGGACAGCGGCACAAGCCCTTAGTTCAAGGGAATTTGATTTAGTCCTGCTGGATATTAACCTGCCGGACGGAAACGGGTATGATTTATGCAAACTGATTAAGCCGGAACACCCGGACACGATTGTAATTTTTCTAACTGCAAACGATCAAGAAAGCGACCAAATACGCGGTTACGAAGTGGGCGCGGTAGATTATATTACCAAGCCTTTTGTCATAGGAGCCTTGCAGCGGAAAATCAAAGCCATGTTCTCTATGCTGGAACATCATAGACCCGCAAAGGATATTTACGACGACGGTAGGCTGTTTCTTGATTTCTCGGAGCAGACAGCTTCTTTGAACGGGAAACCTTTGACGCTTTCCCCGATGGAATATAAAATGCTGAACCTGTTTCGCAAAAATCCCAAACAGGTTTTAACCCGCGGACAGCTTTTAGAAAAGCTATGGGACATAGACGAAAAATTTGTTGACGAGCATACGTTGACAACGACAGTAAGCCGTATTCGCAGCAAAATTGAAGCAGATGGCGGCACGCCCTATATCAAGACGATATACGGCATGGGCTATCAATGGACGGGAGGCGAAGCAAAATGAAAACCCGTCCTCTCTCTGTTAAGCGTCTGTTTCTATGGATTTGTATTGGGCTGCTGCTCTCCATGACAGCGATCACGCTTATCTTATTTTCTTTAACGCTTGAAGTCGCGGTATTGATAGTAGGAGCCGCGCTTATCGGTTGCGCCCTTGTATGGCTCTTTGTGTTGACGCAGGCTTTCGGAAAACGGCTTTCCCTATTTACTTCTGAACTATGCAAAACCCTTGATAATATGATGGATGGCGACGAGGAACCGAAACCGACAGACAACAGCGAAACCCTCTTTGCCCGTATCAATCACCGCCTAACTCGTCTTTATCAGATTATGCAGGCAAACCGCCGCAAGGTGGAGGAGGAACGGCAGGAATTACAAACCCTTGTATCGGATATTTCTCACCAAGTAAAAACGCCTGTTAGTAATTTGAAAATGGTAACAGATACGTTGCTAACAAGGCCGGTAACGGAAGCCGAGCGAATTGATTTTATTAAGGGAGTCTGCAGCCAGACGGACAAGCTGGATTTCCTTTTTCAAGCCCTTGTAAAAACTTCACGATTGGAAACAGGCGTGATACGTTTGGAAAAGAAACCGGGACATATTTATGATACTGTCGCCCAAGCCATGAGTGGGATTGTGTATGCTGCTGAAAAAAAGCAAATTGGCGTTTCCGTAGATTGTCCCGAAAATTTGACGGTTGCCCATGACAGCAAATGGACAGCCGAAGCCCTTTTTAACCTGTTGGACAATGCAGTAAAATATACGCCAGCGGGCGGCAAAATCACCGTAACCGTCGAAGAATGGGAAATGTATGTAGAGATTAAAGTTGCTGATACAGGCAAAGGCATTTCCGAAAGCAACCAGGCGGCGATCTTCCGTCGCTTCTATCGTGAAGAAGAAGTACATGAACAACCGGGCGTCGGTATTGGCTTATATTTGGCGCGTGAAATTATTGCGCAACAAGGCGGTTACATTAAGGTTGTATCGGAATTAGGAAACGGCTCTGCTTTTTCTATTATGCTTCCTTTGCGTTAAGCTGGTGGCGGACAGCATTTTGAAGCTGCCCGCCACAATTTCTTTTTGAAATGTCCGCGCTTTGTAACATTTCAGCGTGTTTTTCAATCGGATTTCTTATTGACGCGGACATTTCTGTGACATTTGAGTTTTATACTATCCTTATCAACAGGCAGGAAGCCTTGAAAGGAGTTTAAGATATGAGAGTTTTACAGACGGTTGACCTCAAAAAATATTATGGTGAAGAACCGAATATTACCCGCGCCCTTGACGGAGTGAATTTTTCCGTAGACGATGGCGAGTTTGTAGCGGTTGTCGGTACGTCCGGCAGCGGCAAATCTACCTTGCTGCACATGATAGGCGGGCTGGACACGCCCACTTCCGGCAGCGTCTTTGTGCGGGACAAAGACTTATCAAAGATGAACGATGAACAGCTTACGATTTTTCGCCGCCGAAATATCGGCTTTATCTTTCAGAACTATAACCTTGTTCCCATTCTGAATGTATATGAAAATATCGTGCTTCCCATAGAGTTAGACGGAGATACGGCAGACCAACGATTTATGGATAATGTCGTGAATATGCTCGGACTGGACGACAAGCTGAAAAATATGCCGAACCACCTTTCCGGCGGTCAACAGCAGCGTGTAGCGATTGCCCGCGCCTTGATTACCAAACCAGCGATTATTCTTGCCGATGAACCTACCGGAAACCTTGATAGCAAGACCAGCGCAGATGTTCTTGGGCTTATTAAACGAACCAGCACGGAATTTCATCAAACCGTAGTTATGATTACCCACAATAACGATATTGCCCGCCTTGCTGATCGGATTGTCCGCATTGAGGACGGGAAAATCGTAGGCTAATGGGGGTGAATACTATGACATGGCCGTTTGAAAATGATACCAGCACCATTACAAAGAAGCTGGCAAAAAACAGCTTAAAGGCTGGAAAAATGAGAAACATTTTGATTGTCATGACAATTTTACTTTCCGTTGCATTGATGTCCGGGTTGGCTCTGTATATTGCGTCTATGCAGACTGCAAATAGTCGGCAGTTGGAAAAATTGCAGCAGGTATTTTTTTATGATATTACAGAGCAGCAATGTGATACGCTCCGGCAAGACAGTCGGATTTCAGAAATGAGGGTAACAAAATACGGCAAGCGTTCTGAAATAGAAAATTATGTGATCTGGCCGATGTATATTGAACAATCCGAGGGAAAAATTCAAAGTGTTGAAATTTCAGATGGACAATACCCTATGGCTGAAAATGAGGTTGCTGTTGATGTTTCTTACTTAGATCGCATTGGTGAAAATCTAAAAATTGGTGATACAATTTCCTTTTCTTTTTATGACGGGACGCAAGAATCTTTTGTGCTTTCCGGCCTTACAGATACCGGCTCCACATCTGATGTGTACCCCATCTATTTCTCTGAACAGTATGCAGAACGGGGAAGTCAGTTGAAAGATACTCTATTTGTAGCTGCCGCACAAATACAGGACGCCAGAAGTATGACAGCAGAGGAATTTCTCGATACCATTCATGCAATCGGAGCCGATTGTAACATCGACCGTCCAAGTATCGGAGAAAACAGTGCTTTTGTCCAGTCCTTGACTTTTAATCCGAAAAATATGCTGATTGCCCTTTGTATCGGACTTGTAGTGTTGTTTGCTGGTGTGATCGTGATATACAGTATTTTCTACATCTCTATCATTAACCGTATTAAATTATTTGGGCAGTTGAGAACAATCGGGGCTACTGGCAAACAGATAAAACGAATCGTAAAGCGAGAGGGAACTTTACTGTTTTGCATAGGCGCACCATTGGGGTTAGCCGTTGGCTCCATTTTTGCAGGGATTCTCAATGTCGAGGGATGGTCATGGAGGAACCTTCTCATTTGGGGCGGTCTGATTATTTTTGTGGAGTACATCGCCGTTTTATATTCCATCAGTAAGCCCGCTAAAATTGCAGGAAAGGTATCTCCTATTGAAGCGTATAGGACAAACGGGTCATTACAGAATTGCAAGCCACCTATGCACATGTCCAGAAAAATTACACCTCTTTCAATGGCAAAAATGAACACCTCACGCAATAGAAAAAAGTTTCTAATGACCTCTTTCTCCCTGGCAATCAGTGGCACAATCTTTATGGTCGGTTCTACCTTTTTGACCTCTTTCAGTCAAGAGGCATACGCCAGAAACGGGATTATGGAGTACGGAGAAATACGAGTTTATTTATCCGAAAATGCAGCACAGGTAAATGAACTGGGGTATGCAGGAGTACAAGTCAACAATCCTCTTAATGATACTTTTATGCAGGAGGTATCTCAAGTAAGCGGAGTAAACGAGATAATACCATTTGAAAAACTATATTGCACATTTGAATATAATGGCCGCCGAGATGAAGATTTTATCGTTCCATTTACAGAAGAAGAATTTGCGCATCTATCACAATACATGGAAACAACAAACGATAATTATTCAGACATTGTAAAAGACAAAGAAATCTTTGTCTTAAAAAATGACGCAGTAGAAGAAATTTATGGTTGGAAATTTCAGCCCGGTGATACTATAAAATTTGAATGGTTTGACGGTACAGAATATCGTGAAGATGTATTTACCATAGGCGGTGAAATTTCAAACGAGAAAGCATACAACGATCCAGAGTGTTTTACTGCGCTCGGCGCATCTGGATGGTTTTTAATGCCGGATGAGCTTATTCGTGCCATGCTGGCAGAGGGATATAATATCAATTCAGAGGTACTTCTTTCGACTGAATGGGATTCCAAAGAAGCAGAAATCACGCAACAATTAAATTCCATAGTTTCCAGTTCACATGATCTACAAATGCGTACTTTGAGGGATTCTATCAACAACAACGCAGGAATGTATAGCACACTTTTAACCTCGATTATTGGCATTAGCATTTTTATTATGATGTTCAGCCTGATTAGTCTTATCAATACGCTGGTAACAAATGTTATGACCCGAAAGCAGGAATTGTCTGTTTTACAATCTATTGGCATGACAAAGCGACAACTTAATCGCATGGTACAATGCGAGGCCGGACTGATTGCTGTATGGAATATCATTATCACCTTTTTAGCAGGTGGATTTTTAGGGTTTATTCTGATTTGTGGTCTGAACAGCATAGGAATGAGCTATCTGCATTGGGTTTATCCGATTGGGTTTGCACTTTTCTATGCGGTTATCGTTCTTATCATGCCAGCAATTATAACTAAGGCGACAATTTATCTCCTTCAGAAAAAGTCTATTGTGGAGAGATTGCGGGAAATCGAATAAAGCGTTTGAAATATCCAAGAAATACGGTGGACAGCCAGAAATGGCTGTCCACCATAATATTTTTTGAAATCTCCGCGTTTTGTAACATTTCAGCCTGTTTTTTTGTCGAAAATTAGTGTTGCTCGGACATTTCTGTGACATTTGGGTTTTATAATAATCCTCAGAAAGAGGAATAGCCTGTTATCAAGCTGCCGGACGACGGCAAAAGAAAAAAAGCCGTCGTGCAGCAGCCCTATTGACACGCCTATATGACTATTTGAAACGGCGGCTTTGAAAAAATCGAAGCCGCCGTTTCTTTGTTTCCCTTACAAACGAATGACGACTTATAGGAACACGGCGGTATCTTGGAGGTATCGCCGTGTCCATTTTCATTTACTGTAACCCGCCTAACGCTTTACTGTCAAAAAAAGCCATTACCCACCAGCGGGATATTCCGGCTATGAGTATGAACTGTCAATACATTTAGTTACTGCTTACATTTCCTTTGCGCTCGTCCGCGTCTTGCGGGCGGGCGCATTTTGCTGTTCTCAAAAGTTTTTTCAAAAACTTTGCTTTTCCATTTGGCATAGACACGGCACGTCCGTGGAAGGCAGCCGAAAGGGGATAAATAACCCGCCCCCGGGAACGAGAGGGGGTGAGAACATGGATTACCCTGCTCGGTTTGAATGGCAAACGAGATGTGAGTTTAATGCGTACTGCAAACGCACATTACGCAACGAACTGATTGACGCTTGCCGGGAACGCAAAAGCCGCAAGCGGCACGAAGTGAGCTTTGCAGACCTTACCCCGCAAGAAGAAAAGCAGCTTTATACCATTGACAGATATTTTGTCAACGAGGACGAAGAAGCCTTTTGCGCGGGTGGCTTGAAGATCACTGCGAAACTGCTTGCCGAAGCTCTGCACTCCCTGCCGGACGAAAAACGTCAAGCCGTACTGCTGTACTACTTTTTCGACATGACAGATGTTGAGATCGCGGAGCTGATGAAAGTACCCCGCAGCACAGTACAGTACCGCCGGACAAGCTCTTTTGAACTGCTAAAACGATACTTGGAGGAACGCGCCGATGAATGGGACGAATTGTAACACCGACGAGCGCGGCTTATTGCCCTACCCGGTCATTTTAGCCGCGACAAAGGGCGACCCGGAAGCCATGAGCATTGTCATGCAACACTACCAAAGCTACATAGCCCACCTGTCTATCCGAAAAATCCGCGACGAGCGCGGCAACACTTATTACGGCATAGACGAGGACTTACGGGAACGGCTGCAATCAAAGCTCATGCGGGCTGTCCTATCCTTTAAGGCAGATAAGTAAACGCGAAGCGTTTAACCCCTTTCCGCTTTGCGTAAATCTGCCCTGTTTGCTCCTTGACAAAGAAAGCGGCGCAAGTTAGCGGCGGCGCAGCATAGGGCAAGATCGGACACATTCTCCCTGTACCGAGCCGGACGGCGGGTGCGCCATGACCGTTTTTCCCCGTAGGGGAAAAGCAGAGCGAACAACACCGCGCCGCAAAGCAAGCGTGGCAGCTTGCGGGCGACGACCGTACAGGCAGGACAATGATACTCCCGCGTTGAACGCCCTCACAGCATTGCGCGGCGCACCCACAAGCATGGGACGGGGTGAAACTCCCGTGGAGCTGTTGCCAGCAGCCGTCCGATGAAAAGCCCATTTCCTATTTACGGAAAGGGGGATTTTCTTTGAAGAAAGACAATTTGCTTCGATATAGTATGCAGCTCGCTTTTCTCAAACAACTTTTAGAAAAAAAGCTGATTTCTGATAGAGAATATTCCCTAATCAAAAGTCGTCTGATGAAAGACTACAAAATTGTTTCCGATCTACTGTCTTGAATTGCTGCTCTCTATGTGTTATAATAACACTATGATAGGAACACAAAAAGGAGGAGCGATATGAAAGACGTAGAGATTATAAAAGCGCGTAATGTGCTTTCGTCCAGAGCAAGGACAAACTTGACAAAACGCCTGCGTGTTGCTGCCTATTGTCGAGTGAGTACCGATAGTGAAGATCAGCTCAACAGTTACAAATCACAAGTTCAGCATTATACTGACTTGATTAAAAGCAAATCCGAATGGGACTTGGCTGGTATCTATGCAGATGAAGCAATTACTGGTACACAGGTAACGAAGCGGGAGGACTTTCAACGGTTGATTAACGACTGTATGAACGGTGATGTCGATATGATAATCACAAAGTCTATTTCTCGCTTTGCCCGAAATACGCTGGACACGTTGAAGTACGTTCGTATGCTCAAAGAAAAAGGTATTGCCGTTTTCTTTGAAGAAGAAAATATAAACACTTTAACGATGGACGGAGAGTTGCTACTTGTCATTTTGAGTTCTGTTGCACAGCAGGAAGTTGAGAATATTTCCGCTAATGTTAAAAAAGGCTTGAAAATGAAAATGCAGCGCGGCGAACTGGTCGGGTTTCAAGGGTGTTTGGGATATGACTATCACCCAGAGGATAAGAGCATTACAATCAATGAGGAAGAAGCTGAAATAGTACGGTATATCTTTCGACGCTATATCGAGGGAGCCGGAGGTTCTGTAATTGCACATGAGCTTGAAAATTTAGGATATAGGACAAAACGCGGCAGTACCCGATGGGCGGAAACAACTGTTATCGGTATAATCAAAAATGAAAAATATAAAGGCGACATTTTGATGGGGAAAACATTTACACTCGACCCTATCTCTAAACGCCGTTTGGATAATTTCGGTGAAGAAGATCAGTTTTATATCCGAGATCACCATGAAGCCATAATTTCAGAAGAAATGTTTGAAAAGGCGCAGGAGATTTTGAAGCGTCGCGCAAAGCCGCGTCGTTTAGGCACAGACGGCAAGCGTGAAAAGTTTAGTCGGAAATATGCCTTTAGTTGTATGCTGGAATGTGGCTTTTGCGGAGGTACGCTTACAAGGCGAAGTTGGCATAGTGGCTCACAGTATAACAAGATTATTTGGCAATGCGTAACTGCCACCAAAAAGGGTAAAAAGTTTTGTCCTGATAGTAAAGGTATTGCCGAAGAAACGATTGAACAGGCATTTATAGAATCCTATCGGCTTCTATGCCAAAATAACAAAGATGTGTTAGACGAATTTATTGCCCGAACAGAAGAAACTCTTTCGGACAGTAATGCAAACAAGCAGTTAGCCAAAGTAGAAAAGGATATTGCTGCATTGGACGCGAAGCGGGCAAAGTTGGTTGACATGAGGCTTGAAGAAATCATTGACAAAGAAACATACGAACAAAAGTATTTTGATTTGAGTAGCCAGATCGACCAGCTTCAAAAGCAACGCGAGGATTTGCAGCAATCCGCAGAAACAGAAAGTACCATGAAAAGACGCATTTCAGAGTTCCGAAAGACATTGGAGCAGAACGAAGTGCTGAACACTTTTGACCGATATGTTTTCGAGAGCATAGTTGAAAAAGTGATTGTCGGGGGGTATGATGAAAATGGAAACAAAGACCCGTCTATGCTAACATTTATTTATAAGACCGGATTTGAGAATAGTGTGGACGGGGCAAACTTCAAGCCGCCGAGAAAGAATAGTAAGGCTGCGAAACAATGCGCTGATTTGTGTTCCGATACAACCGACGAGGTAAACGCTATGTGTTCCTATCATAGCAACGACACATGTGGAGACGGTTGTCAGTTTGGTTAAAAAAGCTCCTGACGACAAGATTCCTGTGAAGCTGGACCTTGATGACCTGGATTTGACGGTATCCGAGGCGAAAACAACTGATTGTGAATGTGGTTGAATAGTTTGTAATAACAGTTTTCGGCCCGTATATTGCTCAAATTAGAGGGAAAACGGTATGATAGAGCGGTAAAATGATAACAAGATCCCCAAGGGGGATGGCGTCCTTCTCCGCTGTTCTAAGAAGAAAGGCGCGGTTGTTGATGTACTGCGGAAGTTTAAAATCATATGATATAAAGTAACAAATACTTGCCGCGGCAGGAAATTTAATGACGGGTACTCGCGTATGAGTACCCGTCATTTTTCTTCCTTAATATAGTTTATAATACCTTCTCGCCGACATTATAAAATTAGCATAGAAGCGGGCATAGGGAGGGTACATATTTTTGCTTGTGATATGGTGGAGAACGGTATAAACACGTGATAGAATTATAAAAAATTATACAGGAGCGATCAGATGATGCCGATCATACTGGACCATCAATTGCGTGAACAAATACCGCATAAAACCGCGGAATTTCCTGTCAGCTATTATCATGACGAGTTGGCGGAATTACCAAATTGGGCAGGGCCTTACCATTGGCATCCTGACTTTGAAATAGCGACTGCGGAAAGCGGGGTTTTGGATTACCAGGTAGGACAGCAGCATATCGTGCTGGAGGCGGGTGACAGCATATTTGTAAACGGAAATATTTTGCACAGAGTCAGACAGTTGTCCGGCGACCGTCCCGATCCGCTACCTATTATTCTCTTTTCCGGTGTTGCCATTGCGCCTGAACACAGCACAGTTTATCAAAATTATATCCACCCCATTGCGCGGAGCGATTCATTACCCTTTGTCGTATTTCGGCATGAGAACAACTCTCGCTGTGAAATCAACGCTTTGCTCCAGGAGACTTACCGCTGGTTGAGAGAACAACCGCGATGTTATGAACTGGCGGTACAGCGTAATATAAGCCTCATATTGGAGTATCTGTTTTGCAATTTGGATCATTTTCCAAAATCCGAAGCCACACGCATACAGATCAAAAGTCAAATACGACTCCAAAAGATGCTCACTTACATTTATGAACATTATGCGGAAACCATCACACTCAAAGATATTGCCAACGCCGCTCACATCAGCCGCAGTGAAGCAGGGCGATGCTTTACTGCTTACATGGGATGTTCCCCTGTGGATGCACTGATCCAATATCGACTTCAAATTGCGTGTGGATTGCTCAATGAAAAAACAAATACACTTCAGGAGATCAGCTATGCCTGTGGATTTCATTCAGCAAATTATTTTAGCCGCAAATTTAAGGAGGCTTATGGATATGCGCCCAGTCAAGTGGGTTGTTTGGGTAAATAGTGCTTGTTTTTGATGCTTTTGTGGCTTTGTATCACTGCTCTGTGATGATATAATGCAAGCCGGCTGGACTGGCTTGACATGGAAGGAGATCATCATGACAGAGCGAAAAAATTACAAAAAAACACTGGCGGCCTGTTATCTTGGCTTTGTAACGCAGGCAATCACGGCGAACTTTGCCCCACTCTTATTTTTAACCTTTCGGAGTACCTACGGGATCACTCTGGAAAAAATAGCGATGATTCCCATGGTTTTTTACGTTACGCAATTGTTCATCGATCTTGCTGCTACCAAATTTGCCGATAAAATTGGATACCGCGCCTGTGTGGTGGCGTCCCAAGTGTTATCAGCAGCAGGTCTTGTATCCATGACATTCCTGCCGGAGCTTCTTTCCGCTCCTTTTGCGGGTATTCTGATTTCAGTCGTGCTCTATGCCGCGGGCAGTGGTTTGATTGAGGTTTTAGTGAGCCCCATCGTTGAAGCCTGTCCCTTCGAGCGTAAGGACGGAATGATGAGTCTCCTGCACTCCTTTTACTGTTGGGAGTTACTGTATAAAGGGTGGTTTACGCTACCTACTGCATTACATCGGCTGACGGTTCATTTGTGGCAAAAGTGATAACCAGCAGAGGAAAAGAAGTCATATATGCAACGGGGCATGGCGCTACGGGAAGCGCCATGCCCCATCTTATTCGGCCCCCGACAAATGGGAAGTTACTTGTTCCTTTTTGTTTTAGCTGCTTTTATGCCCCAGCCAATCAACAATATAAGCCAAGCGCATAATCCTGCGATAAACCCTGTAGTCCCTATGCTTTCAAACTGCAATTTCAGCGCAACATTGAATATTTTTACAACAATAGTTCCACATAGCATCAAAGCAAGCAATAAAAGAACTTCCAATCCAATATATTTGAAAATTTTATTTTTCATAAATGGCCGCCTCCACAACTTCTGATTTGTTGCCCTGTCTGTTCTTATTGTAACACATAAAGGAAATCGCTTTCAAGTTGTCCTTGCCCAGAAAGTAATTATACCAAGGGCGCACTTACTCACCACCCGCAAGCGGGCGGTGGTACTGCCTGACGGCAGCCGTGCGCTCTCCGAGGGGGACGCTCCAGCGGGCCCACGCCCTGCTGGTAGGACCGAAGCTGGGAGCCGTCAAGGGATCGGCTACGCCTTGCCTACGGCACCCTTGACGGCTCCCAGCTTCAGTGCTTTATGGTGGCCGGGGCTTAAGCCCCTCTCTTTCAAAATGTGTGCTTTTCAGGGGGAAAAACCCTTGACAAATCGCTTGCTGGGGCGCAATGGGGGTTGTTTTAGGTTCTACCATCTTTTTTGCGGTCTTTGGCATAGAACATTGGAAGATCCTTACGATTATTTGGGCGGTGGTGCCGCTCTATAACACATGGAACTTCATAAATTGCCCAATTGAACGGCTGGTTGAAGATGGGAAGAGTATGAAGGTCCGTCAACTGCTCAGATTACCGTTATTTTGGCTTATCATCATACTTATGGTATGCTCGGGCGCGTCCGAAGCGACGATGGCGCAATGGGCATCCGCTTTTACGGAGTCCGCGCTGGGTGTTTCCAAAATGGTGGGTGACCTGGCAGGGCCCGGCCTATTCGCGATGTTTATGGGTATCTCTCGTATGCTGTACGGCAAATTCAGTGAGAAGCTTGATTTGACCAGGATTATGCTGATCTGTGGCGCAATGTGTGCCGGTTGCTATCTGCTGGCTTCCTTGACCGCGTCCCCCATTCTTGGCCTTGCGGGCTGCTCTCTTTGCGGTTTGGCTGTTGGTATTATGTGGCCGGGTTCTATCAGCATCTCTTCGCGGGAATGTCCCAAAGGCGGTACGGCGATGTTTGCGTTTCTGGCCTTGGCCGGAGATTTAGGCGCTACCGTCAGTCCCGCTATGGTAGGCAGTCTTGCTGAACTGGCAGGCGGCAATTTGAAAAACGGTCTGCTGGTCGCAACGGTATTTCCCGCGGTGCTTGTATTGGGATTGTTGATCCTGCAAAGGAAGGCCCGTCAAAAAGCAAGTATGCACCGATGCGCGGAAGAAAGAGTTTATGAATTCGATTCTTGAAAAAACTGAAATCATCAAAGCAGGACAGAAATAATTTTAAAAGCAAGGCTTATTGTTCCGAACCGATTTGGGACGATTGAGACTGCCGCCCAACTGGTCCCGCCGACCAACTACCTGACAAAAACCGGAGATAGCCGCCGTGATGGCGGGTATCTCCGGTCTTTGCCGTTCATTCGGATTGGGCGGGGCGGAATACCACCCGGGTGACCGCCTTGGCCGCCAGGCCCACGCACATGGCCGCCGCCACGGTGCCCTCCCGCACGCCGGCCAGATAGCCCAGCCCGGCCAGACCCAGGATCACCGACAGCAGCACCAGGGTGCAGTCAAAGCCGATCTTGGCCTTGGGAAAGGGCGGGCCGAAGACGGTACACACCGCCAGCACCAGGCCCTCCCCCGCCAGGGTGACCAGGCGGGCGTTGACCTCAAAGCTGACCCCCACCCCCACCAGCAGGATGCCTACCAGGCAGAGCAGCCAGGCCATGGGGTAGGAGCCGGGTTGGGGAATAGGCTGCAATGCCCACACCGCGAAGTCGGTGAGGTAACCGAACAGCAGGGCCACCGGCAGCTGGGCCAGCTGGACCGGCTGATACCGGCGGCGGAGCAGAAGGATCTGCAGGAGGATGAAGGCGCAGTGCATGACGATGGTGGCGGTGCCCACCGTCAGGGGGGTGAGGAGACTGGCCACATAGGGCAGGCTGGAGATGGGAGAGGTGCCCAGGCCGGCCTTGATGGAAAAGGCCACGCCGAAGGCCATGATCAGCAGGCCGGCGCACAGGGTGAGCAGCCGTCTGCTGATGGAGGCGCTCCCCTCAGGGGAGCGCCTCCGGGTGGATGGGGACTGGCTGGGGGCTTGCATGGAATTCCTTCTTTGCTTACAAGATTATGCTCAGATCTGACCGTACTGCCGGTAGAGGAAGGTGAGGATCTCGCCCCGGGTGCAGTCCCGGTTGGGGGTGAAGGAGTTTCCGCCGGTGCCGTTGGTGATGCCCTCCTTCACCGCCCACACGGCGGCGTTGGCGTACCAGTCCCCTGCCTTCACGTCGGAGAACCCGGCCAGCCCCGCCACGCTGGGGGAGCCCATGGCCCGGTAGAGGAAGGTCACAGCCTGGGCCCGGGTCACCGTCATGTCGGGGGAGAAGGTGGTGCCGTCCCCGGTGCCGGTGGTGACCCCGGCCTCCACCGCCCACTGGATGGCGAAGTTCTGGCTGTTGTTGTAGCTCTTGGGCAGGTCGGTGAAATAGGGGCCGTTCAGGTCCTTGGGCCTGGGGCTGCCCATGAGCTGCCACAGGTACTCCACGATCTCGATGCGGGTGCAGGGGTTGGCGGCGCCGAATTTCACAGCGCTGCCGGTGTCGTCCGCGGGCTCCAGGTACTGGCAGTAGGCCCAGGTCACCGGGTCATAGCAGTAGGAGCCTTCGGGCACATCCGTGAAGAAAATGGGCTTGCCGCTGTAGGTGGTGTCCACCCGCACGTTGACGCTGGCGGAGAGCTCCCCGTCGGGGGTGCGGGCGTACACAAAGGCGCCGCCGCTGGTGAGGGCGGTGATGACGCCGTTTTGATCCACGCTCACCTCGTCGGGGTCGTTGCTGGACCACACCACCTGCTGGCTGGCCCGGCTGGGCCAGACGTAGGCGTTGACCCGGAGCTTCTGGCCGGGCATCAGCTTCAGGTCGGAGGCGGACAGGGTGATGCTCTCCGGCGTGGAGCCGCCCCCCTTTTCGTACACCGTCAGGGTGACGGAGGCGGTGAAGTACCGCCCGTCCACCGGCTGGGCGGTGGTGGCGGTGAGGGTGGCGGTGCCCGGCTTCAGGCCTTCGATGGAGACGCTGGTCCGGCTGAGGTTGGTGAAGGACAGCTTGGCCAGCGAGGGGTCGCTGAGCTCCCACTGGATGTCGCATTTGGGGGCGTTTACGGGGATAAAGTTCACCATGGCGTAGAGGGTGTCCCCCACCTCCACCTCAAAGCTGCCGGTGGAGGAGGACAGGGAGATCTCCTGCAGGTGGATCTCCTCCGGCAGCGGTCTTACCTGGACTTCCATGGTGGCGCTGTACCCGGCAAAGCCCAGGGTGAGGGTGGCGATACCCTTGTTCTGGGCCCACACCAGTACTCCGCCGTTCTCCATGCTCAGGCGGGTGACGTTCTCGTCGCTGGTCCGGATGATGGTGGGCACGATGGGGGTGACGCCGTTGCAGACGTAGACCACCTTTTTCTCCCCCTCCTGTATGTTGAGGGAGGTGGGGCTCAGCTGCACGTTGATGTGCTCCGGCAGGGTGTCCACCGTAAAGAACTGGCGGACAGTGCCGGAGGAGGGGGTGGATTCGGGGGTGCCGGTGTTGGAGTAGAAGTTTTGCACCCAGAAGGAGTTGCCTGCCAGGTCCCGGACGCAGGCGATGCCGATGGATTTATATTCCGTTCTCAGCATATTGGCCTTGTGGCCGGGGGAATTGTACCACACCTGGGTGGCCCTGGCGGCGTCGATATCGTAGTTCCCCCACAGGATGTTCTCCCCCATGAAGCCTTTCGCGTAGGCGGAGCCGGTGGGCCGGAGGCTGGTACAATCCTCCCCGTTGGGCCTGGTGTGGCTGTAGTAGACGGCGATCTCGGCGGCCCGCTGCACCGCCATTTTCATCAGTTCCTTGTCCATCATCAGGGGGCTGAGCCCCTCCTCCTGGCGGAGCTCGTTGACCTGGGCCAGTTCGGTGTAGGCAGCGGACCAGTCCACCTCCAGGTCCAGTTTCAGCTGGACGGTGGAGGCCGCCCCCGCCCCGGCGGGCAGGAGCATCAGACACAGGCAGAGGCAAAGTAGAACAGATAGGACGCGGCGTTTCAAGCTGGCTGGGTTCACAACGATCCCTCCATATTCCATGACAAGCTTCAAGATACTTTGCCGTGCTAAATTTTATGCTTCGATTATAGCACCCCCGATTTCCTTCTGTCAACGAAACACCCGGATCAATCACCAGCTAATTTTAGAAAATTTTTAAGGAAAGGCCCGGCGGGATATGGTACAATACTTTATCAATGGATATGATGATGGGAGGAATATACCATGGAACTGGGCTGGATGGGGCCGGAGAGCCTGGAGGTATGCGGCGGGCTGCTGCTGCCCCAGGTGGCAGAGGCCATCAAAGCGGGGGAGCCTGTCACCACGCTGACGGTGACGGAGGATGGCTTGGCCCTGGGGGCTTTGGCAGCCCACCTGGAGGACGGGGGGTGCGTCATAGACTCCCTGTACGTCTCCCCGGAGCACCGCCGCCGGGGAGTGGGGCGGATGCTGGCGGCGGGGCTGGAGGACCTGCTGACCGGCAGCGGGGCGGCCCGGCTGCGCCTGTCCTTTACCGTCACCCTGCCTGAGCATGAGACTATGGCCCCCTTCCTGGCTGCCATGGGCTTTGCCCCGGAGGATGACGAGGGGCAGAACATCTACTTTACCACTCTGGATGAGGTGGCCGCCGCCTCCTTCTTTGCGGGACAGGCCGGCACAGATGGTGGCGTTCCCTTTGCCGGCTTGTCACCGAGCGTTCTGGCCCAGACCGCCCGGGACGCGCTGAAGGACGGGGCTCCCATGACACCGGAGCTGCTGGAGAACAACCCCGAGGAGGATGTGAGCTGCGCCTTGGTGCGGAATGGGAAGGCGTTGGCCTTTGTGGCCTTCGACCGGTCCTGCTGCGACCGGCTCACCCTGGCCTGTGCCTGGGCCGGGGTGGCTGGCCCCGCCGCCATGGCCGGGCTGCTGCGGCAGGCCTTTGGCCTGGCCCGGGAAAAGTACCAGGGAGACGTTCCCCTGGCCGTCCAGGCGGTGACCCCCGCATCCGCCGCCCTGGTCCGGGGCCTGCTGCCCCAGGCCAGGCCTGTTTCGTTTACATACGCCAAGCCGCTGGACGGCTGACCAATCGAGGAGGTACTTACCATGCCGGATCCTGTAAAGCAGCAAACCCAGCAGCATCAGCCGGCCCAGCCGGTCTTTCAGGTGGAACAGCAGCAGCAGCTGGACATCCGCCAGGAGCTGACCCGGCTCCAGACCTGGGAGCTGGCCCCAGACCAGACCCTGGAGGAGGCCCGGGAAGACCACATCCAGATCCTCATCCAGCGCCAGCAGGAGGACAACGTGGCCCTGCTGGCCCGGGCCCAGGCCCAAATGCCCCAGGCCCAGGTCCGCGCGGCCGCCCCCGGCCAGCCGGTACAGCAGCAGGCCCCCGCCAAAAAGACCTACAAGCAGAAGCGGGAGGAGGCCAAAAAGACCAAGCTGGCCAAAAAGCAAAGCCCCTATGCCGACCATGTTTCCTACGATATCCAGCACCAGCTGGACAAGCAGGAAACCGGCCGGGGAAATTCCATCACCCCTGAGGTCCGGCGGCGGGCCGTGGCCCAGGGCGTAGACCTCCGGGTGCTGCGGAGCTTTTGCACAGGCTACCAGAAGAACAAAAAAGGCGCCCCCGCCTCCCCGGAGGACGATCAGCGGATGCAGGCGGATCAGGCCTTTTTGGAGGACTACCTCTCCAAGGACGTCACCCGCCGGACCCCCCATTTGCAGCGGTTCACCGACGAGCTGCTGGAGGTGAACATCACCGCCGACCTGTACACCCCGGAAAGCATCCACCAAAACGCCGCCTGGCTCAAGCGGATCGCCGACCGGATGACCTATTATGAGAACATGCAGAAGGATCCTGTCAACGCCCCCTTCTTCCAGAACATGGACCCCATGCGCCAGGCGCTGCTGAAGGAGAAGCTGGATCTGCTGGCCCCCATTTGCAGTATGCTGACGGTGAGCCAGATGGGAGCCATGGCGGTAAACTGCGACAAGGCCGCCTATTATACCGAGCCGGAATATATCCGCAATTCTGTGCAGCTGCGCAACGGCCAGCTGCCGCTGCTGGAGGTCCAGCTGGCGGAATACCGGCGGCGGGAGCAGGCGATCATCGCCCGGAGCGTGGAGGCCCTAGCGGACCAGGAGGAGGCCCAGCTGCTCCAGGACAACCAGGAGATGAAGCAGGCCTACGAGACGGAGGAGGACAAGGCGGGCCTGGGCCTGACCGCCTATACCACCGGCTATTCCTTTGACGAGCTGGCCAAATACCGGGGCATGATCGAGGCCAACCCGGAGGCCTATGCCCAGAACAAGCAGGCCATCGACCGGCTCTATCAGGGGCTCCACCACGCCATGGACGTGATGGGAGAACTCAACGGCCGCATCATGGCCTATCAGCAGGTCTGCGACAGCCGCCACGCCCGGCGGGACCGGGTCAACCGGCTGCTGTCCAGCCGGGCCATCCAGGAGCAGGAGCGGCTGATGGGCCAGGTGGACCAGGTCCGCAACCAGTTTGCCGCCATGGCCGATAGCCTGCGGTTCTATCTGCGGGGGGCGGAGATCAGCGCCCCCGCCTCCCTGGTGCTGGAGCGGGAAGGACTGCTGAATCAGGCCAAGACCCTCTACGCCCACCGGCAGGCGGAAAAGGCCATTTCCGGCCCGGGCGGCTCGGTGGAGGCCTCCAACGCCGCCCTGCGCCTGGCCCGGGAGCAGGGCCTGGGCCCCAGGGAGACCGAGTCCGCCGCCTTCCAGGCGCTGGGGCTGCGCACGTCCAATACAGCGGCGGCCAAGGCCGACGCCCTGGTGCGGGGGACCACCTACATCGGCCTGCCCAGGGAAATCGCCCTCTACTTTACCCAAACCGAGGCGGCCAATGTGGATTACGCCCAGGTGGAGCAGAACATGAAGAAAACCACCCTGGAGGGCACCGCCTGCGCCTTTGTCTCCGGCGGCGGGGTGGATCAGGTCAATGCCGCCCTGCTGGCCAGGTATACCCGGTACGTCACCTCCCCTGAGAGTATCGCGTATCTGCGGTATATGACCCAGGCCCTGTCGGGGGCGGAAATCTTTGGGGGGGATACCGGCAGGATGGTGTGGTTCCTCTCCCAGGCCCTCATCAACAACTATGGCGCCAACTTTACGGAAGTGGCCGCCCGGAAGGACTCCTACCGCAATGGAGACGCGGTGCGGATGGTGGCCCGGGAGGCCTGCCGCACCATGCTGACCCTGCCCGCCCTGACCCGCCTGTCTGAGGAGCAGCGGGGACAGCTGCCCGAGGCCACCCGGCAGCTGCTGGCCCAGTACGAGGGGCTGCTGCGCACCCTGACCGGGATGGTGCTGGGGCAGAACACCGGGATCGATCCCACCCCCTCCGCTC
>NZ_JACJLC010000049.1 GCF_016901955.1 Pseudoflavonifractor phocaeensis | reverse complement strand
TTCAGAAGTTCTTCCGGAAGGCCGTCCAGGTTCCCCCCGGTCTCTTCCAGTTTTGGTTCCGTTTTCAGTGCCTTCCGTAAGGCGCTCAGATAGAATACCACTCCACCCCCACTTTGTCAACACCTTTTTTCAAGTTTTTCGAAGTTTTTTTGCCCACCCCAAAAAGGCCAGGAACAACGGGGCTCCCACCCCCAGAATCAGGCTGAGGGTAAGGGCGGGGCCTTCCATCAGAGCGTCCAGGGCAAAGGCGTCGGGAAACAGCCAGATTCCCCCCAGCGCGGCCAGTGCCGCCGCCGTCCACAGGGCGGCTTTCCGGGAGAGGGCGGGCAGGGCGGTATGCGCCAGCACCGAGCAGGCGCAGACCATCAGCCCCAGCAAGGCCAGGTCGGCCAGCACCCACAGAGCGATAACCACCGACTCTACCCGCTGGAAGGTTCCCTCGAACCCGATCCCTTTTACCATCATAAAGAAGGGTGTATCCAGCCGGGAAGTGAGTCCGGGGCCAAAGTTGCCCAGACATACCGCCTGGAGGGCGGTGAGCGTCAGACACAGCCCCACCCCCCAGGTCAGCACCCGACGGCGGCTCCTCTCCTCCAGAGTGACCCGTCCGCCCAGCACGGCGGCAAAGGGCAGATAGCCCGCCAGCCCCAGCACCGGCAGGGCGGCCCCGCCAATGGCGGGCAGATCTTCTACCCAAACCGGAAGCAGGTTGACGGCCTCCATTTGGAAGGCTCCCAGCACCAGGGAGACCCCCAGTCCAATGGCAAGAGTCAGAAAAAAGACCTCCCCCGCCCGGGCCAGGGCCCGCACCGGCTTGGCGGCCAGCCAGGCCGCCGTCCCCAGCAGCACCAGCAGATAGAGGCGCATGGGGCCGTTGCGGTAGCTGATGGTGAGAAACCGGAGGGCACACTGGCGGGCATTGGCGGCCAGAAGGAAGATCCCCCACAGGCAGTAGATGAGACAGATCCCCTTCCCCACCGGCCCGCCCAGCAGGGAGAGGAACGCCTGGTCCAGCCCCCCCTGGCGGCACAGGTACCACAACCCCAGGCAAAGCAGCAGGACCACCGGCAAGGCCGCCAGGGCGGAAAGCCATCCCCCTGCTCCCGCCACCTGGGCAGTCTGACCGGGCAGCATCCGGATAGCCGGAGAGAGCAGGGCCGTAAAGGTAAGGGCCAGTAGCTGCCGCAGGGAAATATGGTCCTCTGTCATAGGGGTCACCTCCTGGAACAATGGAATGTCAAATTGGTCCGGGGCATAGGGCGGCGGGGCGTTCGGAGGCCACCTTCTGCTAGCCGTCGGCGTGATAGCTCCGCTGGATGGTGGCCTCCGCTCTGGCCGTCAGCTCCAGGCCGGCCATCCCCTTCTCTTCCAGCAAAGCAGACTTGCGCCAGGGAACGGCCAGGGCGGCGGCGGGCCGCAGGCCCAGGTAGTCGGCGTCCAGGCTGGCGGCCAGCGCCAGGGCACGCTCCATCCGGCTCTCCTCCACCTCTTCCAAGGCGGCAGCCAGCGCCGCCAGGGTCTCCTCGTCGGGCATGGGGGCTCCCTCGGCCAGGTTGGCCTCCACCCGGCAGGTCACCGCCAGGCCGGTCAACGACTCCCCATCCCACAGGGGACGCACACCGGTTTCCGCCCCTACCACCCGAAGGGCGGCGGTGGTCTCCCCGGCGGTCACGGTGACCACGTCCGCATCTACCTTACTAAAAATCAGGTTAACTCCCAGGGCGGCCTCCCCCTGGGCCCACCCCGCCAGGGCATCTCCCTTTAAAATGCCGTATCCAGCGGCGGACAGTTCCCCGTCCCCGGTCACGGCGGGCACAAAGGAGGCCCCCTGCCGGTCCAGATCGGCCAGCACATCCTTCACTGTGCGGGGCATGGAGGCGGCGGTGAGCCCCGCGTCAGCGGCCAGGGCCTCCAGCCGCTCGGTAGCAGAGCCCTCCTCCGCCGCTTCCCGGATGGCATTCTCCGCGTCCCCCTGTACCAAATAGAGAGCGGTCTCCAGCCGCATCTCCACATCCCGGAGGGTATAGTCCAGCGCCGGCGACAATCCTTCCCCCGCCAGCGCCTCCCCCACCAGAAGCTGGGTCACATGGCCAAAGTAAAGGTAGGAGTCCCCGCCCCCCTGGAGGGCCAGCACAGCGGCGCTGATGGTGTCCGCCTCTCCCGTCACCACCCGGGTCTCCTCCTGGTCCCCCCCGGAGGCAGTGATCTTCACCCCCGCAGGAGCCACGTCCACCCCCAGGGTACGGATGAGCTCCATATCCTCGATCTCCCGGCCATAGGGCAGGGCCCCGGCATACCGGCCGCACCCCGTCAGAAGGAAACATAGGGCCAGCGGCAGACAAAACAAATATTTTTTCACCGCTGCTTCCTCCGGTTTCTGGGTTTCAAGGCAGACGGACGGAGCTTGATCTCCGGCATGGGCCGGCGGAGAAACACGTGCTCCCGGGCGTGGAGCCCGGTGCCTACGGCAAAGGGGGTAAGGTAGGGCACCCCAAAGCTCTCCAGGCCTGCCAGATGGATGATGAGGGCGGCCGCTCCCAGGATGACTCCAAAGAGTCCGGCCCAAATGGACAGCAGCACCAACACGAACCGCCAGATGCGCAGGGCGCCTCCCAGCTCCTGGGAGGGCATGGTATACCCGGCGATGCCGGCGATAGCCACCACGATGAGCACCGCCGGGGAGACGATCTTGGCCTCCACGGCGGCGGAACCCACCACCAGGCCGCCGATGATGGACACGGTCTGTCCGATGGATTGGGGCAGCCGCAGCCCCGCCTCCTGGAGGATCTCAAAGGCCAAGAGCAGTACAATCACCTCAAAGCCGGAGCGGAAGGGCACGTTTTCCTTGGCCGCGATGATGGACAGGGCCAACCGGGTGGGGATCATCTCCTGGTGAAAGGTGACCATGGCCACATAGAGGGCGGGCAGGATCAGGGTGGTGAGCATGCAGAAGTAGCGCAGCACCGTCAGGACGGTGGCCAGCATCCAGCTGGAGGACTTGTCCTGAGGGGCCTGAAGGAAGTTTCCCAGCACCGCCGGGGCCAGATAGCCCAGGGGGATGCCGTCAATAAACAGCCCCACCCGTCCCTGCGCCAGCCCGGCGCAGAACTTATCGGATCGCTGGGTATACTGCACCAGGGGAAAGGGGGTATGGGCGGCGGGAACAATATATTCCTCAATGGCCCCGGTGGAAAACACTCCGTCGATGTCAATCTCCTTCAGCCGGGCGGCCAGCTGCTCCACCAGATGTGGATTGGTGAGTCCTTCAATATATAGTAGATCCACCAGCGTCTGAGACTGCCGGCCTACCACTTGTTCCTGTATACGCAGCTCGGCGGTTTTCAGATGGCGGCGGACGATGCTGGTGTTGGTACGCACACTTTCCACAAAGCCGTCCCTTGCCCCTTTGAGCACCGTCTCGTTGTCAGGAGCGGACACCGACCGCTTTTCCTCTGTGCCCACAAAGCAGGACAGTACGGCGGATTCCCCGGGAAACAGCAGCACGCACCAACCGGCCACCAGGTCGGATACCACTTGATCCAGGCTGTGCCGCCGGGCCACTCCCAGGTTGTACAGGGCCCCCTGCTCCATCCGGGTCATCTGCTGGGCGGGCGTGCAGCCCGCCAAACTCCCATCACGGGCCAGAGGTTTGAGCAGGTAGTCGCTCACCCGCTCCATCCGCACCATTCCCCCCAGGTAGCACAGGGTGAGTCCCCGCCCCGTTCCGCCCCCCAAAACCACGGGGCGGACTGTGTAATCCACACAATCCCGGAAGATCTCCTCCAGCCGCTCCGCCGTAATGGGACCGGGATATCTGGGCTCCCGCCTGGGATGGGGGGGGATATCTCTTGCCGGATCCTTTGCCATAGCCGTCCCTCCCTGCTGTTGGCTGGAACTAGCATACCCAGCCCGGCGGTTCTTATGCGCGGGCCATCGCCGCGGCAATGTCCAGGCCAAATCTGGGGCAGGCCGATTATACACATTTGTCCGCCGTTTTTTCCCATATACAAAAATCGGCATATGTCCATGCTATAATATGGCATAAGACTAATATGACCATACCGTGTCTAAAACCGGGACAGGAGGTCTTTTGTTATGGGCAAACCATTGGCTTATTTGGGCTTGTTTTTTCATATTTCGGCAAGAATCCGACAGGACTATTGGAAAGATACGCTGGCAAGGAACCGGCGCTCCCTGCTGGTAATCTCCATCCTGGTCATTGTTTTTGAGCTGTACAACCTTGCCCGGGTGCTGCTGCTCTCTCGCTCCGGTCTGACAACCTTGAACAACCGGATCTACTTTTCCCTATATTGTATCCTGCTGGGCATAGCCATCCTATACCTGGTGATGGACCGGCTGCTGCGCCACGCCTCCCACCGGGCCCAGTGGGCCCTCCAGTACACCGTGACCCTGTCTATGCTGCTGTGGCACGCGTGCCTCAACCTGTATGACCTCTACCGCACCCCCAATGGGGAGACCAGCGTTTTCATGACAGCGGTGCTGGCCCTGGCGGTCTTTATTCATATGCCCTGTCAGTACAGTATTCTTCTGTTTGGCTTGGCATATGGTCTGTTTTTTCCTCTGTCCGGCCCCTCTCTCACAGCGGGAGACCGGGTCAATCTGACCATCACGGTGGTGGTGGCCCTGGCGGTCTCCCTGACGGTGCACCACAATACCGTGGTGTATCTGGACCAGCAGCACCAGATCAATCAGGTCAACCAGCGGCTCCAGTCCATGCTGGAGCGGGAACCTCTCACCGGCCTGCTGAACACCTCCGCCCTCCAGAGGTGCGCCGAGGGCCTGCTGGCCGCCCGGGAGCCCATCACCCTGATCATTGTGGACATGGATGATTTCAAGGGGATCAACGACAAGTTTGGCCATCCCTGCGGGGATTTTGTGCTGCGGCAGGTGGCTCTGTCCCTCCAGTCCGTCTATTCCCACGCCCGGGGCATCGGCCGCATCGGGGGAGATGAATTCGCGGTGGTGCTGGCTCAGACCTCCCGGGAGGCGCTCAACCGGCAGGCCGGCCAGCTGCTGGCCCGGCTTTCCCTGATCCGCTGGCAGAATCAGCCGGTAAACGTCTGCTGCACTCTGGGTGTGTGCCAGGGTGCAGGGGCTCTCACCTATGAGGAGCTCTACCGCCAGGCCGATCAGGTACTCTACCAGGCCAAGGCGGCAGGCAAGGGCCGCTGCTTTATCGGGGAGCTGTGCCGTCCGGCGGGTTGAGCCCCGCCGTCGCTTTTTATAAACCATAAAAAAACACCCAATTCCCTAGGGAATTGGGTGTTTTTATCATCATGTACTGTTTTACCCTTCCTTCTGGGTCTTGCGCCACTCGTTGAGGATGGCGCAGAACACCAGGGACAGGTAGCTCTCCTCCGCCTTGGCGGAACGGGAGGTAAGCGCGATGGGCACCCGGGCGCCCACCACCGCGCCGCAGGTGAGGGCATGGGCATGGATGAGCCAGCTCTTCACCAGGGTATTGGCCGCGATCAGGTCCTGAGCGATGATGCCGTCAAAGCCGCCGCCCGCCCAGGGACAGTCGTAGTTCTTCAGCCGGCAGGCCTCCTTGGAGATGATCAGATCGTAGGAGATGGGCCCCCACAGCTCGCAGTCGGCGAAGGGGTGGCGCTTCTGCTCGGACACCAGGCGCTGGGCCTCGATGGTGTCGGGCATATGGAAGTTCACGTTCTCCACCAGGGCCATCAGGGCCAGCTTGGGGTTTTCATAGCCGAAGGCCTTCAGGGCGTCGGCGGTATTTTTGATGATGGCCATCTTCTGGGTGGGATTTGGATTGACGATAACCGTCATGTCAGACAGGGCCAGCAGCTTGGGGTACTCGGGAATGGAGGCCAGCGACACATGGCTCACCACCCGCTCGGTGCGCAGGCCGTTCTTCATGTCCAGCACCGGCATGAGGAAGTCCCGGGTGGGCAGATTGCCCCGCATAAGGATGTCCCCATCCCCGCCCCGGATCACATCAATGGCAGCCTGGGTCACGTTATGGCCGGGGGCGGTATCCGCCATGGTATAGGGCTCCCGCTCCAGGCCCAGCTTCTCCAGCTGCACCATGATGCGGGCCCGGTCACCTACCAGCACGGGCTGTACGAAGCCCTCCTTCTGGGCCTGAAACAGCCCCTTGAGCATGTTCTCCCCGTCGGCGCCTGCCAGCACCACCCGGAGGGGATTGTTCAGTTTGGGGACGCGGCTGATGATCTCGTCAAAATTTTTTAACTCCATGGGATGATCCCTCACTTTTCCATTGATTCTGTGGCAGGTCTGAGCCTTCCCATTATAATGGCTGCCGGACAAAGCCGCAAGCCCCTGGGCGCCGGTCTTTCGGCCCGGGCATACCCCAAACCCGGGGGACACCACTAATTATACTGTATAGTTTGAAAAATTACAAGGTCTTTCCGCCGTTGGAGGGCAATAAAAATGGGGGCCGCCGCAGGTTTGCGGCGGCCCCGGTGACGCGGGTCAGATATTCTCGTTCTGGGGGATCTTGGGCAGGGAGTCAAAGCCCTTCTGCAGATCCTCGTCGGTGGGGATGTAGTCGGTCATCTTGCCGCTGAGATAGTTCTCATAGGCGGTCATATCGAAGAAGCCGGTGCCGGTGAGGCCGAAGAGGATGGTCTTTTCCTCACCGGTCTCCTTGCACTTCAGGGCCTCGTCGATGGCGCCCTTGATGGCGTGGGAGGACTCGGGGGCGGGGAGGATGGTCTCATGCTTGGCGAAGAACACAGCGGCCTCGAACACCTGGGTCTGCTGGTAGCTCACCGCCTCCATGTACCCGTCGTGGTACAGCTTGGAGAGGATGGGACTCATGCCGTGGTAGCGCAGGCCGCCGGCGTGGTTGGGGGCGGGGATGAAGCCGCTGCCCAGGGTGTACATCCGGGCCAGGGGGGTGACCTTGCCGGTGTCGCAGAAGTCGTAGGCGTACTTGCCCCGGGTGAGGGAGGGGCAGGAGGCGGGCTCCACGGCCACGATGCGGGGGTTCTTCTTGCCCTGGAGCTTGTCGGCCATAAAGGGGGCAATGAGGCCGCCCAGGTTGGAGCCACCGCCGGCGCAGCCCACCACCACGTCGGGGTACTCGCCCAGCTGCTCCATGGCCAGCTTGGACTCCAGACCGATGATAGACTGGTGGAGCATCACCTGGTTGAGCACGCTGCCCAGCACATACCGCTTGCCGCCGGCGCTGCCCACCGCGCTCTCCACCGCCTCGGAGATGGCGCAGCCCAGGGAGCCGCTGGTGCCGGGGTTTTCGGCCAGGATCTTCCGTCCGGCCTCGGTGGTCATGGAGGGGGAGGGGGTCACGTCGGCGCCAAACACGTTCATCATGGCCCGGCGGAAGGGCTTCTGCTCATAGGAGCACTTTACCATGTACACATCGCAGGACAGGTCGAAGTAGGCGCAGGCCACGCTGAGGGCGGTGCCCCACTGGCCGGCTCCGGTCTCGGTGGTGACGCCGGAGAGGCCCTGCTGCTTGGCGTAATAGGCCTGGGGGACGGCGGAGTTGAGCTTATGGGAGCCGGAGGTGTTGTTGCCCTCGTACTTGAAATAGATCCGGGCAGGGGTGCCCAGGGCCTTCTCCAGGTCGTAGGCCCGGATCAGGGGGGAGGGCCGGTACATCTTGTAGATGTCCAGCACCGGCTCGGGAATATCAGTATACGCCTGGGTAGCGTCCAGCTCCTGCCGGGCCAGCTCCTCACAGAAAATGGGGGCCAGGTCAGCCTCGGTCACCGGCTGAAGGGTGTCGGGCCGGAGCATGGGATCGGGCTGCTCCTTCATGGCGGAGCGCATATTGAACCACTGACGGGGCATCTGGTCTTCGGTCAGAATCACCTTATGGGGGGTCTTTTTCATATCGTACACTCCTTTATTCAGTGTTAGGCTGGGGATAAGGGCATGAAAAAAGCCCCTGTCCCAATGCTTCTCTGGGACAAAGGCTAAAACCTCTGCGGTGCCACCCGGATTGACGTTGTATAACGCCCGCTCACTTCCGCGGGACAGTCAGCCCGCGCTCCCCTGATAACGGGTGGAGTCCCCGTCTGGCTACTTGGCGTACCGTTCGCCCTGCCCTCAAAAGCCCATTCATCCGGCGTGCCCTGCCCCGCTCCCACCGCCCGGGACTCGCTGAAAGGTCATCCTTCCGGATTACTTCTCTTTCTCATCGGTTTTACGATTTAGTTTGGCATAGTATACTCCCACGTTTGCTATTTGTCAAGGGGTTTTTCCCATTTTCCCGCCACGTCCCCCGCGCCGCCGCCATCGGGCGGGGACAGAGCCCCGCCCCTACAGGCGTTCAGACGTTTTGTTCCCGTTCCGTAGGGGCGGGTCCCAGACCCGCCCTTATTTCCGCTGCAAGCTCCGCTTCCCCTCTGTCATTCGCCTGCCCGCTCCCCTGCTCTGGGCCACGGCCTTGACCACCTCGCACACCGCCACGGGGGTAAGGGCCAGCACAAGCACCGCTCCCCAGGCCCGTGGGGGCAGGGGCACGGTGGAAAAGACCACCTGGAGGGGAGGCGCCAGCAGCACCGCCAGCTGCATGGCCATTCCAATGAGGAAGGCCTTGTTCATGGCGGGGTTGGAGGTCAGGCCGATCTCAAAGATAGACTTGCGCTCGCTGCGGGCGTCAAAGGCGTGGAAGAGCTGGCAGAGTGTAAGGGTTGCGAAGGCCATGGTGTTCCCCACCGCCAGGCCGCCGTCGGGGAGCACCAGGGTTCCCAGCAGATAGGCCGTCAGGGTGAGCAGCCCCACCAGGACCCCCTGCCATACCAGCCGGAAGGCAAACCCGTGGGCAAACAGAGACTCCCCCGCTTTCCTGGGGGGCTGGTCCATGACTCCCTTCTCCACCGGCTCCACCCCCAGAGCCAGGGCGGGCAGGGAGTCGGTGACCAGGTTGAGCCACAGCAGCTGCACCGGGGCCAGGGGCATCTGGGGGAACCGGAACAGGGTGGCCAGGGCGATGGTCAAGATCTCCCCGATGTTGCAGGAGAGCAGATAGTGGATGGCCTTTTTGATGTTGGCGTAGATCCCCCGCCCCTCCTCCACCGCCGAGACGATGGTGGCGAAGTTGTCGTCGGTGAGGATCATGTCAGCGGCTCCCCGGGCCACATCGGTGCCGCTTTTGCCCATGGCGCAGCCGATGTCGGCGGCCTTGAGGGCAGGGGCGTCGTTGGTGCCGTCCCCCGTCATGGCCACCACCTTCCCCCTGGCCTGCCAGGCCTGGACGATGCGCAGCTTGTGCTCCGGGGACACCCGGGCATACACGGCAAACTTGTCTACCTCCTCCTCCAGGGCGGGCTGGGGCAGGAAATTCAGATCCTCCCCGGTGAGCGCCCGGTCCCCGGGGCGGCAGATCCCCAGCTCCTTGGCCACCGCCACGGCGGTGAGCTTGTGGTCCCCGGTGATCATCACCGGCCGCACCCCGGCGGCGTAGCACTGCTCCACCGCCCGTTTGACCTCCGGCCTGGGCGGGTCCATCATGCCCAGCAGCCCCACAAAGGTGAGTTCCTTTTCCACCGTGGCGCTGTCCAGGGGCTTGGGCAAAATCTCCACATCCCGCCAGGCCACTCCCAGTACCCGCAGAGCTTTTCCCGCCATGGCCTCGTTCCGGGCCATGGCCCGGCCAAAGGCGGTATGCTCCATTCTGCACCGCCGGGCCAGCACATCTGGGGCCCCTTTTACCAGAATGCGGTAGCCGCCTCCCGGGCGCTTATGTACCGTGGTCATCAGCTTGCGCTCCGAGTCAAAGGGCAGCTCCCCCACCCGGGGCCATTGCTGTTCCAGCTGGTTTTTGTCCAGCCCCGCCCGGGCAGCAGCCTCCGTCAGGGCATTTTCCGTGGGGTCGCCGGTGCAGATGGGGGTCTTGCCCCGCCAGGTCAGGGCGCTGTCTCCGCACAGAGCGCCAATGGTAAGGGCCAGATCCCGCTCTCCCTGGCGGGCGGTCCAGATGTCCACCACCGTCATTTTGTTTTGGGTCAGGGTGCCCGTCTTGTCCGAGCATATCACCCCGGCGCACCCCAGGGTCTCCACCGCCGGCAGCTTTTTCACGATGGCCCGCCGCTTGGCCATGCGGCTCACCCCCAGGGCCAGCACAATGGAGATAATGGCAGGCAGGCCCTCGGGGATCGCTGCCACCGCCAGGGACACAGCGGTCATGAACATCTCCAGCATGTCCCGGCCCTGGAGCAGCCCCACTCCGAACATCACCCCACACACGCACAGGCAGAGGAAGGACAGGGTGGCGGAGATCTCCCCCATCTTCTTCTGTAAAGGAGTCTGACTTTCTCCCTTTTCCATCAGCATCCCGGCGATCTGACCCACCTGGGTATCCATGCCGGTGGCGGCCACCACGCACAGCCCCCGTCCCTTGGTAATGACCGTGGCAGAGAGGAGCATATTTTTCCGCTCGGCCAGGGGGGTATCGGCAGGCAGGGGCCCCAGAGCTCCCTTGTTTACCGGGGCGGACTCCCCGGTCATGGCGGACTCGTCGGCCTGGAGCCCCGCCCCCTCCAAAATGCGGCAGTCGGCGGGCACCAGGTCTCCGGCCTCCAGCCGGAGCACGTCACCGGGCACCAGCTGCTCGGCGGGCACCGGGGTGAGCCTGCCGTCCCGCAGGGCATGGGCCACCGGGGCGGCCAGCCCCTCCAGGGCCTCCAGAGCCTTCCGGGCGCTGTCCTCCTGGGACAGGGAAATGGCGGCGTTCACCGCCACAATGACCAAAATGATGGCGGCGTCCAGCCAGTCCTCCCCGCCCCCTACCCATAGGGAGAGGGCCGCCGCCCCCAGCAGCACCAGGATCATGGGGTCCTTTAGCTGGCCCAGCAGGCGGGCGGCAAAGCTCTTGTCCTTTTTTCGGGCCAGCCGGTTGGGGCCGTGCTGGACGAGCCGCTTGGCGGCCTCCGCTCCGGTGAGTCCCTCCTGGCTTGTCCGTAGCTGCTCCAGCGTGTCCTTGGCGGTTTTGGCGTGCCACTGTTCCATCGTCCTCGCTCCTTGGAAGTCCAGATTTTGGAAACAGTATACCAGCCTCCACCCCCGAAACGGCGGGAATGGTGGCACCGGCGGCAGAAAAACCCGGTCGGAGCCTGGTGGTTCCAAAAAAACGGCTGCCCGCAGGCAGCCGTTTGCAACTGTCGAAAAAGGCACATGCGCCTTTTTCGACAAGAGGTTGCATGACGGATAGAGCTCGATTTCTTGCGAAATAGTCGCACCATCCGTCATGAGAAGTGTCATTTTCGAGGCACATGTCCCCGGAAATGACAGATTTTAATTTTATTCCGTCGCCTGCCGGCGGCGGAACTCTGCGAGGCTTCCCACTGAGGGAGGTTTTTCGATAGACTGAAACGGCTGCCCGCAGGCAGCCGTTTCCCGTACTATCAATTTGTACTCTTAGGCATAGGCGCCAGCGTCCTGGCGGAGGTAATCGATCCACACCTGGCAGGCCTGGTCGGTAAAGTGCATCCCCATACCGGAGGCGTCGGAGCAGTAGGCGTCGGGCAGGTAGCCGTCGGCGTCACGGAGCACCGAAGCCACGTCCACATAGTGCCAGCCGTTGCGCTGGCACATCTCCTGGAGGCCCTGGTTATAAATCACCAGATTGGCGTTGTTGAGGACCTTCAGCTCGTTGCCCTTGTGGATGGGGGTGGCGGACTGGACGAAGATCTGCAAGTCGGGGGTTTTTTCCAGGATCAGCTTGAGCAGGGTCTCCATATTGGCCACCGAGCCGTCGATGCCGTACATACCCACGTCGTTCATGCCCAGCAGGATATACAGCTTTTTGGCCCCGCAGGCGGCGATGGAATCCTCCAGCCGCATTTTGGTGCCCTGGTACAGGGGGTGGACCGACTCGCTGCTCACGTCCCACAGGGCGTTGCCGCTGCCCAGGCTGCCGGCGGTGAGGAACTGGGCCTTGCCCAGGAAGGAGGGATCGCTCTGGCGCATTTTGCTCACATAGCCGGTGAGCTTGAGGGAAATGGAGTCCCCCACGAACACCGCGTCGTCAAACCAGCTCCAGGCCACCGGGGTGACGCTCCCGCTGGCGGGCTGGGCGGAGGCGGTGGGCTCGCTGGTGGCGGGCTGGGTGTCCACCGGAGTCTCCACCGGGGCAGGGGTGGCGGAGGGCTCCACGGCGGGAGAGGAACTGGCCCCAGGCAGGGCGCTGGGGGTGGCGGAGGCCACGGGAGAGGGGCTGGCGGTGGTTCCCCCGCCGCCGCCGCAGCCGGCGGCGGACAGCAGCAGGGCCAGGGTCAGGGCAGTAAGAGCGGCGGTGTGAACAGCTTTTTTCATAGAAACTCCTTTCGGCGGAAGCCCCGCCTGTGGTTACTTTCATGAGAAAATATGATACCGGCCCGGGTCCGGGCCGGTATCAACATCCTACTCCCCGGGAGAGAGGCAGTCAAGAAAAATCTGGTGACAAAATAGGGACAATTTCAGCCTTGGGACTGGTAGAGTACCTGAGCTTGGGACAGGAAGGCGTTGGGGTAGTCCTTCAGCACCTCCATGACCCGGCTGGCGCTCTTTTGCAGGGTAATGGTAACGGTATAGGTGGTGTCGTCTGTGGACAGGGTATTGTTGGTGGGCACAGGGGTGGCGCCCGGCAGGCCGGAGGTGTCCCGGAAGGTGAGCTCCAGATCGGTGTAGCAGCAGTTGTCCATCCGCTCCTGGTTCTCCAGCAGATACCGCCGGCCCAGGTTCCCGTCCTTGATGTCTGCCAGGACGGCCTCCATCAGAGGCTCCAGCAGGTCGGCGGGCAGGGGCTGATACACATACTCCTCCTGCTCCTCGTCGTACAGATTCACCAGACAGGCGTCCACCAGCCGGTCCTCCTCCTCGAAGTAGGCCTGTTCCAGCAGGGCGGGCTGATTGAGCAGGGTCTGGAGCAGGTTTGCAGGGGTGCCCGCGGTGTCCAGATCCTCCTGCCGGATGGGCAGGCGGTACTGCCGCTTCATTACGGTGCCGTCGGCCAGGGTGTAGCTCAGCCGCAGGGTGACGGTGGTAAAAGTCTCCACCTCGTATCCGCCCTCGGTCATAGACCACCGCTGGCCCAGGTAGGAATCGTCGTGGGCCCAGGCCTGGAGCTCCTCCCGCCGGTCCACCACCGCCTGGTGGAGGGCCAGGGCCTGACGGATGATCTGGGGATCGGAGGAATTCCAGGCAAAGGAGGAGGCCGAGTCATAGGGATAGGTGTTGATGCTCCCCATGGACACCTTGACCACCTGCTTCTCGCCGGGCACCGCCCGCTGGTAGCCGGGCAGGTCCAGCTCCACGGCACACACCAGGGCGGTCAGACAGGCCAGCAGGACCACGCAGCCCTTCCAGCTCCCCTTGAACACCCAGAACTTTTTCTGGAGGAGCATGGCGGCCACAAACCAGCCCACCGCCCCCCACAGTAGCATCCAGCCCAGGATGGTCCAGGTGCCCTGAGGCAGCAGAGTATAGAAGATGGAGTAGAAGAACAGGCCGGTGGCCAGGGCGGAGCAGGCCGCCACCCCCCACTGGAACAGGGGGCGCATCCAGCCCACGCTGATCACGTCCCCGGCGGTCTCCAGCCGGCGGCGGCGGTAGAGGGTCAGGGCCAGCCCGGCCAGCACCAGCCCCACCAGGGCGTACAGGGCCACCAGACCCAGGCCGTAGTAGCGGGCCGCGCCGTCCTCCGAGTAGGAGAGGCCGGTGGAGCGCATGATATGGAGCAGGGGGGAGAGCCAGATGGCCGCCTCCTCCAGCCAGAGGGCGCTGGAAAAGCCGAAGAGGATCTCCTGAGCCAGGTACTCCAGCAGCAGGGCCGCCAGATAGGGCAGCAGGGAGAGGATCAAGTACAGGGCGGGCAGGGCCAGCAGGTGACCGGTAAACATGGCGCACAGCACGGCGAAGGAGTAAAAGAACAGGCTCATGAGGGTGACCGACACCAGCCAGGTAAACAGGCTGCTGAACACCACCCTGCCGTTGAGACCGGCGGCCAGCAGGCCCAGAAGGAAGGCCAGCACCTGGGGGATCACCAGGAAGGCCAGCCCCGACAGGTAGTTGGTGAGGAACAGACCCTCCCGACGGATGGGCAGGGCGTGGAACACCCCCGCCGAGCGGCTGGAATACAGGTAGGAGAACACCGCCATGGCGCACAGGATGGCCCACAGAAAGACCAGGATGATGGAAGAGGCGTTGGTCAGCAGGCTCAGGGGGTACTCCCGGGCCAGGGCGGCGGTCCAGCTCTCCCGCCGGGCCAGGATGGCCACCGGCAGCAGCAGGATCCAGGCCAGGGCGTACAGCCCCCAGATGGGCCAGAACCGGGCGGCGTTCTTGCGGAGCAGGGTGAAATTAAAGTACGATGTCCCGGACCGCATAGTCCTCACCTCCCAGCTCATAAATAAAGATCTCCTCCAGGGTCAGGGGCAGGGCCTCCATCAGGATGGGGGCGTAGGCCGCCAGCCGGTTGGTGACCTCGGTGGCGTTGCCCCGGACGATAAGGGTGTGGATCCGACCCACCTGGGACACATGGAGCAGGGGCAGGTCCTCCGGCAGGGGGGGCAGCTCCCGCTCCTGGAACACGATCTGCATCTTTACCACGTTTTCCTGCAGATCGGACAGGGACCGCTCCAGCAGCACCTTGCCATGGGACAGGATGCCCACGTGGTCGCACACGTCCTCCAGCTCCCGCAGGTTGTGGGAGGACACCAGCACCGTGGTGCCCCACTCGGCCACGTCCCCCATCAGCAGGGACCACACCTGCCGCCGCATCACCGGGTCCAGGCCGTCCACCGGCTCGTCCAGCACCAGCACCTCCGGCCGGCAGCACAGGGCCAGCCAGAAGGCGGACTGCTTCTGCATCCCCTTGGACAGCCGGCGGATGGGCTGCTTTTCGTCCACGTTGGAAAAGACCTCCTTCAGGGTCTGGTACCGGTTCTGGTCGAACCGGGGGTAGAAGCCCCTGTAAAAGCGCATCATGTCCCGGGTGGAGGCCGACAGAAAGTAGTACAGCTCGTCGGGGATGTGGGCGATGCGGGCCTTGGCCTCCGGATTTTCATAGATGGGGTTGCCCTCCAGCAGCACCGAGCCGGAGTCCTGCCGGTACACTCCGGTAACGTGGCGGAGGAGGGTGGACTTGCCCGCCCCGTTGGGCCCCACCAGGCCGTAAATGGAGCCCTTGGGCACCGTCATGGTCAGCCCGTCCAGGGCCCGGAACCCGTCAAAGGTCTTGACCACGTTCTTGGCTTCGATCATGGCGTCTCCTCCTCTCTCCCAGCCTGGCGGAGGGCCGCCTCCTCCAGGCGGCGGGCCAGCTCCCCGGCGGTCATGCCCAGGAAGAGCAGCTCTGTGGCCGAGGAGTCAAAGTCCCGCAGCAGCCGCTCCCGCCGGGCAGCGTTCACGTCGGCCTGAGGGGAGGCAAAGGAGCCCTTCCCCGATACCGTGTACAGATATCCCTCTTGTTCCAGGGCCTCATAGGCCCTCTGGATGGTGTTGGGGTTGATGGCCAGGGAGGTGGCCAGCGCCCGCACCGACGGCAGCTTGTCTCCCGCCTGCAGCGCCCCCGTCACCACCAGGTGCCGCAGCCCGTCCTTTACCTGCTGGTAAATGGGCCGGGCGTCCCGGTAATTTAACTGGATCATAGCTTCCTCCTTCCACGGAGTGTACCACTTGCATTAGTACAGCCAGTATACACAAGCAACGGGGGGAAGTCTTTAAGAAAGTATGACGTTTTTAGGTCCGCGGCCTGTAGAATCCCGGATATTGTCCGCCCCCCTACGAGAAAACAGGCGAATTGAGACGCAAAAAACCTCCCCGCCAGGCGGGGAGGTTTTTTTACGGCAAACGCCGGATCAGCACATGGGCTTCAGGTCGGGGGAGACGATCAGGGTAGCCTCGGTGGCCGCCTGGATCTGCTCCACGGTGAACTCGGGGTTGTACTCCACCAGCTCCAGGCCCTTGTCAGTGACGTTGATCACGCCCATCTCGGTAATGATCTTAGTGATACACTTGACGGCGGTATAGGGCAGACGGCACTTCTTCAGGATCTTGGGATTGCCCTTGGCGGTGTGCTCCATGGCAACGATGACGTTCTTGGCGCCCACCAGCAGGTCCATGGCGCCGCCCATGCCGGGCACCTTCTTGCCGGGGATGATCCAGTTGGACAGGGAGCCCTCCTCGTCCACCTCCAGGCCGCCCAGGATGGTGGCGTCCACATGGCCGCCCCGGATCAGGCCGAAGGAGGAGCAGGAGTCGATGAAGGCGCCGCCGGGAGCCACGGCGGCGGGAGAGCCGCCGGCGTCGGTGACGTACAGGGGGTCCTTGTTGTCCTCAGTGAGGGTGCCGGTACCCACGATGCCGTTCTCGGACTGCAGGGTGACCTTCACGCCCTCAGGCAGGTAGTTGGGGACCAGGGTGGGCAGACCGATGCCCAGGTTGACCACGTCGCCGTCCTTCAGCTCGGCGGCCACGCGCTTGGCGATAAAGCCCTTGATCTGAGACTTTTCCATTATGCCTTACCTCCATCCACAACGTAGTCCACGAACACACCGTAGGTGTGCACGTTCTCGGGCTCGATCTCACCGATCTCCACCACATTGTCGGCCTCGGCGATGACCAGGTCGGCGGCGGTGGCCATGGGCAGGTTGAAGTTGCGGGTGGTGCCCTTGTACCACACGTTGCCGGCCTTGTCGATCTTGTTGCCGCAGATGATGGCCACGTCGGCATGGACGGTCTTCATCAGCAGGTAGTCACGGCCCTCGATGGTCTGCTTGCCCAGGCAGAAGTCCTTGTTGTCCTCCACGATGGTGCCCACGCCGGTGGGGGTGAGCACGCCGCCCAGGCCGGCGCCGTTGGCGCGGATCATTTCGGCCAGGGAGCCCTGGGGGATCAGGTCCACCTTCATGGAGCCCTCGTTCATCTGCTGGGCCACCTCGGGATTCAGACCCACGTGGGTGGCGATCAGGTGCTTGACCTGGTGGTTATGGATGAGCTTGGCGACGCCGTAGTAGTCCTCGCCCAGAGGACCGCCGGGCATGGAGCCGTCGTTGGAAATGAGGGTAAAGTTGCCCTTGCCGGACTTGGACAGGGCATCGATGATCTTGTGGGCGTTGCCGCAGCCCATGAAGCCGCCGCACATAATGGTGGCGCCGTCAGGGATGAGGGCCACGGCCTCTTCCACGGTGACAAACTTGGCCATTGGAGTGTCCTCCTTACAAATACATTTTTTCAACCTGGGGCCCGGTCAGACCGGGCCCCGGACTGAAGCTGGGTCAGATCAGCACTTCTCGAACACGGTGGCGACGCCCATGCCGCCGCCGATGCACAGGGTGGCCAGGCCCTTCTTGGCGTCGTCCCGCTTCTGCATCTCGTGGAGCAGGGTGACGATGATGCGGGCGCCGGAAGCGCCCACGGGGTGGCCGATGGAGATGGCGCCGCCGTTGACGTTCACCTTGTCCATGTCAAAGCCCAGCTCGCGGGCCACGGCGATGGACTGGGCGGCAAAGGCCTCGTTGGCCTCCACCAGGTCGATGTCGTCGATGGTCACGCCGGCCTTGGCCATGGCGTTGCGGGAGGCGGGCACGGGGCCCACGCCCATGATCTTGGGATCCACGCCGCCCTGGCCCCAGCCGATGAGCTTGGCCATGGGCTTCAGGCCGTACTTCTCCACCGCCTCGCCGGAGGCCAGCAGGATGGCGGCGGCGCCGTCGTTGATGCCGGAGGCGTTGGCGGCGGTGACCCGCTGGACATGCTTCTTGGCGTCGTCGGCGTGGACCTGGGTCACGTCAAAGGTGTGGACGATCTCGTCCTCCACCCCCTCGGGGCCCACGGGGAAGGCGCCCCGCAGCTTGGCCACGGACTCCATGGTCACGCCGGCCTTGGGGAACTCGTCCACCTTGAACTCCACCATTTCCTTCTTCTTCTTGATCATCACGGGGACGATCTCGGCCTCGAACCTGCCGGCGGCCTGGGCGGCCTCGGTCTTGTTCTGGGAGGACACGGCAAAGGCGTCCATCTCCTCACGGGTGATGCCCCACACGTCGGCGATGTTCTCGGCGGTGGTGCCCATGTGGTAGTTGTTGTAGGCCTCCCACAGGCCGTCCTTGATCATGGTGTCCACCACCTTCTTGTCGCCCATGCGGGCGCCCCAGCGCTCGGCGGGGAGGGCGTAGGGAGCGGCGGACATATTCTCGGTGCCGCCGGCCACGATCACGTCGGCGTCGCCGGCCAGGATGGCCCGGGCGCCCTCGATAACGGACTTCATGCCGGAGCCGCACACCATGCCCACGGTGTAGGCGGGGACGGAGTAGGGCACGCCGGCCTTCACGGCCACCTGGCGGGCCACGTTCTGGCCCTGGGCGGCGGTGAGGATGCAGCCGAACATGACCTCGTCCACCTGGTCGGCCTTCACGCCGGCGCGGTTGAGCACTTCCTTCACCACCACGGCGCCCAGATCGGCGGCGGGGGTGTCCTTCAGGCTGCCCCCGAAGGAGCCGACGGCGGTGCGGCAGCAGTTGACTACGTAGACCTCTTTCATGTACTTGACCTCCAAAATAAAGTTTCTTTTCCCCTAATAAAACCCTTCGATCCATTATACCTCCCTGTTTTTTAAAAATCAACCAGCAACCTGGAGGAATTAAACGGCAGCTTCCATATTTGTGCAATTCTTTACCACGGCAGCGGGCCAGAGCGGCCCGTTTCCTCCACTTTGCCCGGTTACCGGGCGGAAACGGCCCCCATTGGTCAGGAAGCGGTCAAACCGCCGCAAAAATCCGGTGGGAATTGTGCAAGCCAGAGAAGAATAAAAATTTCAAGGGGTTTTTTTAAAATGTCGATGCATTTTCCACCGCCCTTTGATATAATAACCTCGAGACAAGAGAAATGACGGATGTATCACCGGCGGCAGGGCCGCCCGGCGGAAGGCCGGGAGGGCCTGTTTTCCGGTGTTATTGGCGTTACGCCGGTTTGCCCGGGGACCCGGGCCAATCTGAAGGGTATGAGGTGATCCTATTATGAGCACCACTGGAGCGGTCGTGTTCCTTCCCCGGGAGGGGGGCGGCGTGTGCCGGATGCTGGAGGAGCTGCTGTTTGACCCGGCGGCCCGCTGGCTGTCGGAGGCCCTTTCCGCCGCCGGCGTGAAGCGGTTTTTCGTGGTGTGCCACAGCGACGACAGGGCCAAGGCGGAGGTCTGCTTCCCCGTGGGTACCGAATTCGTCACCGGCAGCACCGGGGACGCCCTGGACCAGCTGATGGCCTTCCTGGCCGGGCTGGAGGGCAAGGCGGTGGTCATCACCCGTCCGGTGCTTCTGTCCTGGCAGAGCGCCCGGCAGCTGGTCGACGAAAACGGCACCGGTCCTCTGGACAACAGGGACACGGGGGTGTGCCGGGTGGACGCCTCCCTGCTGGCCCAGGCCCTGGCCGACGGAGCGGGGCTGGATGAGGCCCTGAAGGAGCACGCCGACAAGCTGGGCGGCAGGAGCATCTGGTATCAAAGCGCCTGCGTCCTCCGCCCCGGCCCCGAGGGCCGGGTGGAGGGAGAGCTCACCGCCCGCAACTACGGCGCCTACCGCCTGCTGGAGCAGGGAGCCCGGGTGATCGATCCCAATACCTGCTACACCGGGCCCAGGGTCCAGGTGGGGGCTGGGACCGTCATTTTCCCCAATACCATTCTCCGGGGGGACACCACCGTGGGACCGGGCTGCCAGCTGGGTCCCAACACCCTTATCCAGGACTGCACTCTGGCCGGCGGGGTGGCGGCAAATTCCTCCCAGCTGGCGGGCAGCGCCGTGGGCGACGGCTGCCGTCTGGGGCCCGGCGCCTTCCTTCAGGACTGCACCCTGGCCCATGACGTGGCGGTGATCGCCTCCCAGCTTATGGAGAGCACTGTGGACGCCGGGGCGGTCATCGGCCCCTACGCCTATGTCCGGCCCAACTGCCATGTGGGCGCCGGGGTGAAGGTAGGGGACTTTGTGGAGCTGAAAAACGCCACCATCGGAGCGGAGACCCGCATCTCCCACCTGGCCTATGTGGGGGACGCCGACGTGGGCAGCCAGGTGGACGTGGGCTGCGGGGCTGTCACCGTCAACTACGACGGGGCGGGCAAATACCGTACCTCCATCGGGGACCACGCCTTCATCGGCTGCAACACCAACCTGGTGGCCCCGGTGCGGGTGGGGGACGGGGCCTATACCGCCGCCGGCTCCACCATCACCGACGACGTGCCCGCTGAGTCCCTGGCCATCGCCCGGCCCCGGCAGGTGGTGAAGAAGCAGTGGACCGCCCGCCGGGCCAAACGAAGATAAGTCCTTTGCCGGAAGCGGGGACTTTTTATATAGAGAGATCTGAATACTGACACATGATCCACCAAAAATACTTGAGAGGATGTTTGAAACGATGATCGCACACGGTAAGGACATCAAGATCTTTTCCGGTACCGCCAACCGGCCTCTGGCCGAGGCCATCTGCAAGGAGCTGGGCATGGAGCTGGGCAACGCCGAGGTAGGCGCCTTCTCCGACGGCGAAAACTATGTCTCCATCTATGAGACCGTCCGCGGCTCCGACGTGTTCGTGGTACAGCCCACCAGCTATCCCGTCAACGACAACCTGATGGAGCTGCTCATCATGATCGACGCCCTGAAGCGGGCCTCCGCCGGCCGGATCACCGCTGTGATGCCCTACTTCGGCTATGCCCGTCAGGACCGCAAGACCAAGCCCCGGGATCCCATCTCCGCCAAGCTGGTGGCCAACCTCATCACCCGGGCCGGCGCCGACCGCCTGCTGACCATGGACCTCCACGCCAACCAGATCCAGGGCTTCTTCGACATCCCCGTGGACAACCTGCTGGGCAACCCCATCTTCACCAACTACCTCCACGACCGGTTTGCCGGCAAGGAGGACGAGATGATCGTGGTCTCCCCCGACGTGGGCTCTGTGGCCCGGGCCCGGGCTTTCGCCCAGAAGCTGGGCATGGGTCTGGCCATCGTGGACAAGCGCCGCCAGAAGGCCAACTCCTCTGAGGTCATGAACATCATCGGCGACGTGCGGGGCAAGAAGGTCCTCCTCTTTGACGACATGGTGGACACCGCCGGCTCCCTGTGCGGCGCGGCCCAGGCCCTGGTGGAGCTGGGCGGCGCGGTGGACGTGATTGCCTGCGCCAGCCATGGTGTGCTCTCCGGTCCCGCCGTGGAGCGCATCGAGAAGAGCGTCATCAAGGAGCTCTACTTCCTGGACACCATCCAGCCCAAGCAGGGCATCTCCTGCGACAAGATCAAGTATCTGTCGGTGGCCCACATGTTTGCCGAGGCCATCAGCCGCATTTACGAGGAAGTGTCCGTCTCCAAGCTGTTCGTGTAACACCATTTATGATACCGACCGGACTCGGCGGGGGCTTGCCCCCGCCGTTGTCTGTCCAAGGAGCAACTATGTTTTTTGACAAGAACCGATCCTCCGGGGTAGAGTGGCTGGTGGTGGGCCTGGGCAATCCCGGAGAGAAATATGAAAATACCCGGCATAATGTGGGCTTTCTCACCATAGACCAAATCGCAGAGGAAAAAAAGATCCCCGTCCAGCGGCTCAAGTACCGGGCCCTCACCAACACGGTGGAGCTGGGGGGCGCCAAAGCCCTGCTGATGAAGCCGGTCACCTATATGAACCTGTCCGGCGAGGCGGTGGGAGAAGCCGCCCGGTTTTACAAAATCCCCCCCGACCACGTGCTGGTCATTTCAGATGACGTCTCCCTCCCTCTGGGCAAGCTGCGCATTCGCAAGGGGGGCTCCGCCGGGGGCCACAACGGCCTGAAAAACATCATTCAGCACCTGGGCACCGACCAGTTCCCCCGGGTGAAGATCGGCGTGGGGGAAAAGCCCCACCCGGATTACGACATGGCCGACTGGGTGCTGAGCCGGTTCGCCGGAGAGGACCTGAAAACCATCACCGCCGCTGTGGAGCGGGCCGCCAAGGCGGTGGCCTGCGTCATCCAGGAAGGGCCGGACAAGGCCATGAACAAGTTCAACGGGTGAGTGGACGGCGGGCAGGAAAAAAGCCTTCCCACCACAGGGGGGAAGGTGGCCCGCAGGGCCGGATGAGGGGGCCTGCGTTAGACGGCGGGCGGGGACAGAGCCCCGCCCCTACGGGCAACCAATGCGGCGATGGCGGATTTCCCGGGAAAAGCCGCCCCTGTAACTTCCATATTTTTCTAAACTGAGGTGAACCATGAAACAGCTGCTCTCCGCCCTGGGCGACATTCCTGAATACCGCTCTCTTCTGGCCGCCGTGGACAACGGAGCCTGTCCGGCGGCCTTTTCCGGCCTGTCGGCGGTCCACCGGGCCCACTTTGCCGCCGGGCTCCACCGGGAGCTGGGGCGGCCGGTGGTGGTGGTGTGCGCCGACGAGGGGGAGGCCCAACGGATGGAGAAGGATCTGGCCGCCCTGTCGGGGGAGCTGGTGCGCACCCTGTCCGCCCGGGAGTTTACCTTCCACAACGCCGCGGTGGTGTCCCGCCAGTATGAGCACCGGCGGCTGTCGGCGCTCCGGGCCCTGGCAGCGGGAGAGTGTCCCCTGCTGGTGTGTACCGCCGAGGCCCTGCTCCAGCGCACCATGCCCAAGACCCTGCTGACCCAGGCCGCCCAGGTGCTCCGCATGGGGGAGGCCCACGACCTGAACGGGTTGACGGATACCCTGGCCGCTGCCGGGTATGCCCGGTGTGAGCAGGTGGAGGGGGTAGGTCAGTTCGCCCTTCGGGGGGGCATCCTGGACTTCTTCTCCCCCGCCCACCCCAAGCCGGTGCGGGTGGAGTTCTTCGGGGATGAGATCGACGCCATGGGCTACTTCGACCCGGACACCCAGCGGCGCATTGAAAATATCAGCCAGGCAGAGATCCTGCCCGCCGCCGAGGTGCTGCCTCAGTTCGCCCCCGGGGGCTGGCCCGGCCTGCTGGACGCCCTGGACGGGCTTATTTCCCGGGCAAAGCGCCGGAAGGGGGGCCAGGCCCTGGTCCAAACCCTGGAGGAGGACAAGGAGCGGCTGGCCGCCGGCACCTCCTTCCCCGCCCTGGACCGGTATCTGGCCCTCATCTACCCCACCATGGCTACGGCGGCGGACTACCTGCCGGAGGAGGCGGTGGTGGTGCTCAGCGACAGCGGCCGGGTGGCTGAGCGGGGCAAGAACTACCTGTGGCAGCTGGGGGAGGACGCCAAGGCCCTGCTGGAGCGGGGGGAGCTGGCCGGAGAGCTGGCCCGGTTCGCCCGCACCCCCGAGGAGCTGTGGGAGGTGCTGGAGGGCTGGCCGGTGTGCTATCTGGACGCCTTCGCCGCCTCCTCTTACCCCCGGCGGCCCCGGACCCTGCTCAACCTGCTGGCCAAGCAGCTGCCCTCCTACGGGGCCAGCCTGGAGACCGCCGTGTCCGACCTGGCCCACTACGTGTCCGAGGGGTTCCGCACCGTGGTGCTGGTGAGCAGCCAGCAGCGGGCCCTCAACCTCCAGGCCCTGCTGCGGGAGCAGAAGATGACCACCGCCGTGGACTTCGACCTCCACGCCCTGCCGGACTACGGCAAGGCGGTCATCGCCGTGGGCGGGGTCACCGCCGGCATGGAGTACCCGGTGGGGCGGCTGGCTGTCCTCACCGAGGGCCAGTCCGCCCTGGGCAAGCGCCGCAAGAGCAAGCCGGTGACCAACCGGCAGAAGCTGGGCTCCTACGCCGACCTGTCCCCCGGAGACCTGGTGGTCCACGAGCACCACGGAGTGGGCCGCTTTGTGGAGATGACCAAAAAAGTGGTGGACGGGGTGGAAAAGGACTATATCAAGATCGCCTACGCCGGCACCGACATCCTCTACGTCCCTGCCACCTCCCTGGACCTGGTGAGCAAGTACATCGGCTCCGGGGAGGACGGCAACGAAACCCGCAAGCTGAACAAGCTGGGGGGCGCCGACTGGGAGCGGGCCAAGTCCAGGGCAAAAAAGGCGGTGAAGGACCTGGCCAAAGGGCTCATCCAGCTCTACGCCCAGCGGCAGCGGCAGCCGAGCTACGCCTTTTCTCCCGATTCCGAGTGGATGCACGAATTTGAGGAGCAGTTCGAGTACGCCGAGACCGACGACCAGTTGCGGTGCATCGCTGAGATCAAGCGGGACATGGAGCAGCCCCGGCCCATGGACCGGCTGCTGTGCGGCGACGTGGGCTACGGCAAGACCGAGGTGGCCTTCCGGGCCATCATGAAGTGCGTGCTGGACGGCAAGCAGGCCGCCATCCTGGTGCCCACCACCGTGCTGGCCCGGCAGCATTTCCTCTCTGCCAAGCAGCGGTTCGCCAAATATCCGGTGGAGATCGAC
>NZ_JACJLC010000048.1 GCF_016901955.1 Pseudoflavonifractor phocaeensis | reverse complement strand
GCGCCAGCTCATCACTAAGCGCAGACATTGTCATCTGTTTATCCATGTTTTTATTATATCATGTCGGGCTGTATCACGCTTACTTTTCTGTGCGGTGTTGCCTTAGATAAAATTGTTTAGGACCCTTTTGACTTTACCAAGCATTTCTGCTACGCTTTTTCTAAAGACAACCACGGTTGGAGTTGATGATGTGGCGATTGGTGAACGAATTCACTTTTTCCGTCTCCTGCGGGGGATGACATAGAAATATCTCGGTATGGCGCTGGGCTTCCCGGAGAAGTCTGCTTGAAGGTTGATGTACGGAAGAGCAAGGACGCCGCCCGGCTGCATGAAATGCGCTGCTTCTGGCAGCAGGCCGCTGCCGTGCTGGAGGCGGGCGAAATCTTCAAAGAGGACTATGACAAGTGGCGCTACCACTACCCGGAGTTTGATGCAGCTCAACATTGGGAAAAGGTTCCGTCAGAAGCACTCAGCAATATGCCGACAAATGTATCGCATTATTCCAAAGGCTAGAATAAAGGTGAAAATGGAATGATTTATGGTGCCATCAATGAAAAGGGCGAGGTATATTATACCGATCTTAAAAAGGTGTTTGACTCTATTGGCAATAGGCAAACACAATACAACTGGTTAATAACTGACTGTGTCTGCTATCCCGATAATCCGAAAACGGATGCTATGTTGAGCAAACAATACTGCTGGATCAGCGGCGAAGATCTTACTAGTCTCGTTCATGCAGAGGATTTTCAGTGGATTTGGGCAGTTTTATGTGGCTTCGATAAGACAGTTGCTCTGTCCGAAATACTGGAATACAGCCTTCCTTATGCGGAAGACTATGAGGGCTTCTGGAAGATACCATTGACCATGCAGCATCCCTTGGCAAAGATTGAGATTGTCCCGTGGGATAGCTCTTCGACTTTGATTTTTAGCCGTAGCAAGGATGTCATTGATGACTTTATGCAGTATCACCCGCAAAGCGAAAACCTGGAAGATTATATTGGCAGGCTTTAAGATAGCCAAAAGAGAGCTAACTGACTAATCAAAATCAGTTAGCTCTCTTTTTATGAATAATGAAAAAATGTTGCCAAATTGTTGCAAGGGCGGCCATTAACCTCTCAAGAACCCAGTCATATCAGGCTTTTCCGGGCCTCTGAAATCATTCCCACTCGGCAAATTCAGATATATGGGAGCGTATTTTAGGTGATTTCACGGGTAAAACATTCGCAAATATGTTAATGTTTTACCTATTATTCGGGGCAACTCGTTTTCTTAGTATCAAAATAGTATCACAGAAATGGAGGAAAAGCAACCTTTTCAGGCCCTACACAGCCCCGAAAACTCCCCTCATTTTGAGGGGAGTTTCTGTCGAAATGGGTCTCAAATTGAGACCCATTTCGACCACCGCCTGGGAGCATAAACGCTCCCAGGCAATAGGGGATTGATTTCCGCCGAGGGCGGAAATCAATCCCACCATGGGACGCAATTCGACAATCGGCCTCCACCCAAAATCAAAGGAGGCGGGCAAGCACCTTTGGGGCTTGCCCGCCTTGATAACCGCAGAGCAAGGCTGGGCGGGGCGGTCAATGGCGGCGCACTTGTGCGCCGTTCATCTCGACCATTGACGGCCCCGACCGGGATTGCTATTCCCTGATATAAAAAGTTTGACTGTTGCCGTTATGCAGAATAAACTCTATATTTTGATATTTGTCAGCACATCTTGATATAGGCTATTCTTAGACAATTCGCCTCCAACTGCAAACGCTTCTCCGGCTTCTGTGTCACCTTGCAAATGGTACATAAACCATGCCGTCATATATCCGTCAATCTGTTTGTATGAGTCGCCATGATCTACATCCTTCTTTCTTGCAATAACTTTGTCTGCTGTTTCAGGTAGCAGGTTGTAATTCTCCTGCAACGACCAGAGTGGGCAAATCCCTTGTACTACTCCGTTTGCATCGTCGGTAACTTGCTCTTTGCTTGTGGCATTACCGGAATCCCAACTGCCTGTTCCCGCTGTTAAGAATGTCGGAATATTTACTTTTGAAATATCGTATTCCCATCCGTCTGCCATAAGCATTGTGTGATAAGATGATGTTGCACTTGCCGCATACACGGCTTTTACCATATATCCGTGTTCCTGGTTGACAACCATGTTGAATACCGCCGGCCCTCCTTGAGAGTGCCCTGCAATACCAATATTGTCCAAGTCAATTTTGTGATAAAAAATACTTTCTTTATTTTCATTTTCAGCGATAAGGAATTTTATAGTTTCTTCCAAGGAAGCACCTGTCCTCGTGTTTTCATCATCGTTCCCGACAGAAATAAAGCCCCATGAAGATAAATGCGTTAAGAACGGCTTATATGTAGATGAGGTACTCCCTGTTCCATTCGCAAATATTACAACGGGGTACTTGTTATCGCTGGTTTCAAGTTCAGAGGGATACCAAACTGCGTATTTTCCGATAGCCTCAACATCTGCGTCATATTCCTGATAGGACACCTCTTTGTTTCCGAGTGCCGTGTAGGTTTGCTCTATTTCTCCTGCAACCTCTGTGTAGTTATAGTAATTTGCTTCTCTGTGCTGTGCGAACAAAATAAACGCAACTACTCCAGCAGCAATCACGGCAATTATGATAAGAATAATTATTAGGAATGCCATCACGATTTTTTTCATTGACTTGCTTTCCTCCAAAAGTATTTTTATTGTTTTGAAAAAATCTGCTCCATCTTTTCAGGACTTTCTTTCATCCCTTGCACGATCCACTCATTCACAATGCCGCAAAGTCCACCAGACATAAAGGCTGTTTGGTATGTGTTCTTGATCTCTCCAGTCTGACTTAGTTTTCCACATCGAATAATATGTTCCATGAGCAAATACGAAAGTCCGGCATGGTAAAGTATGTCGATTTCTTCTTTCATGTTCAAAAAATGACAGAACATTTCTGAAATTACATGGGGGTGGCGGTCTGGGCAAGTTATAAATTCATTCCACCATTCAGAAGTTTTCTGTTCAAGAAATTGAGTGATAATTTCTTGAATACTCTGATAGTTTCGATAAAACGAATTGCGGCTGACGCCAGCTTCCCGAACTATATCGGTCACTGTGATTTCATGGTATGGTTTTCTTTTCATTAGCCGAAATAGGGCTTGCGTGATACATTCGCAGACAAATATATTGGCCGGGTGCGTCCGTTCCATCCACTCACCTCCCAAATCACACACTGCAACAAGTGTACCAGATATACCGCCGGAGTACAATATCCGCAAGCCTCACTGGTACAAAGCACAATGAATTGCTCCATACTTAATCGTGAAAAGGTTGAGTGGCAAAACAGCCTGGGATTGTTTTTTACCGCCCGCCCCGGTCAAGGGAGCGCCGGGGCCGCTTGCGGCCTTTTTCAGCCTGTTCCCTCTGCTTGTCGGCCTCCACAGCCGCCTCCACCTGTTCCGGGCCAAAGACCCGCTTGACCCGTGTATAGTCGGCGGAGATCTGGCGCAGTTTCTTGTTCTCCATCTTCACCTCCATCAAGCGGTCAGACAAGCGGGCGCTGCCCTCCCGCACCCGGTCATACTCTCATGCCCCACCCGGTCAGCGATTGCCAGGGCCGTAAAGCCCATGTCAATCAGCAGGGAGATGTGGCTATGCCGCAGATCGTGTATTCTGATCCGCTTGACCCCGGCCTCTTTCGCTCCCCTGTCCATCTCACGATGGAGGTAGGATTTTGTTACCGTGAAGATACGGTCTGTCGGCTCTACGGCGTACAGGCTCTTGATGTAGTCCTGCATTTCATCACAGAGGAAAGCGGGCATTTGAATGACCCGGTTGCTCTTGGGCGTCTTGGGGTCAGTGATAACATCCCGGCCCTTGATACGCTGGTATGACTTGGAGATAGTGACAGTCTGTTTCTCAAAGTCGAAGTCCGCCGGGGTGAGGGCTAGCAGTTCCCCCTCCCGCACACCGCACCAGTAGAGCATTTCAAAGGCGTAGTAGGAGAGGGGCTTGTCCATCATGGCCTCCGCAAATTTTAGGTACTCCGCCTTTGTCCAGAACAGCATTTCCCGGCTCTTTGGCTTGCCCATGTTCCCCACCTGGGCGGCGGGATTGACTTTCAGATTTCAGATTGTAGTGCCGCACCGCATGATTGAACACGGCGCTTAACTGGTTATGGAGCGTTTTCAGATACACTGGGGAATAGGGCTTGCCGTTCTTGTCCCGGTAATTGAGCATTTCATTCTGCCACGCTATGACCTCTTTGGAGTGAATGTCGCACATCTTCCGCTTGCCGAAGTAGGGCACCAACTTCTTGTAGAGGATATGTTCTTTCGTGCCCCAGGTGTTTTCCTTGATACGGCCCTTCATGTCCGCCATATAGACGGCAACGAAGTTCTCAAAGGTCATTTCCAGATCGGCGGTCTGCTGTTGCAGGAATGTCCGTTCCCACTCCAGCGCCTCCCGTTTGGTGGGAAAGCCCCGTTTCATCTTCTTGACCTTTTTGCCTGTCCAGTCCTCGTAGTAAAAGGACGCATACCATGTGCCTTTCTCCTTGTCTTTGTATGCCGGCATTGTGGTTCCCTCCTTATTGTCTGTCCCGCAGCCCATAGAATTTTTCCTCGAAGTAGCGCCTGCTTACCCGTCCGGGAATGGTGAGAAAGCCTTTTTTCTTCAGCTCCTCGTTCATCTCCCGCACCAGCTTGTAGGCGTAGGGCTTGGAAATGCCCAGCTCCCTGGCGACCTCCTCTGCTCTCACAAACAGCTCCTTTTCCATGGTCAGCACCTCCTTATTTTAGTTTCGCAAATATGTTAATGTCACCATCTTCATTATACATTAACATAAGTGTTAATGTCAAGAATTTATTTCGCATTTTTGTTAAAGATTATCTTGCATCTTTCGCTTTTTTGCGCTATACTATTGGCAAAGGCGGTGGGATATTATGACAGTCGGAGACAAGATAAAGAAAATCCGCACCTTTCGAGGCATGACACAAAAGGAATTGGGGCTTGCTATCGGCTTTGAGGAAAAGGGAGCGGACAACCGGATCGCCCAGTATGAGACGAATTACCGTGTTCCGAAACGGGAACTGCTGGACAAGATGGCCGAGGCGCTGCGGGTAGACCGCCAGAACTTCTACACCATCGCCCCCGGCTCTGCCGAGGACTTCATGCGGACATTCTTCTGGCTGGACGAGGACAGCCCTGGCGCTATCCGCCTGTTCCAACTTGTCCGCAATCCGGGCAGAGCAGGGGCCGCTGATGATACCGCTGTACGGTACAATGATAGCGATGACTGGCCCGCACACCCTCCCGTGGGTATGTACTTCCAGTATGGCCTTGTGGACGAGTTCATGCGGGAATGGCTTTTTCGTCAGCAGGAGTTACACGCCGGGGAGATCACCAGGGAAGAGTATTTTGAATGGAAACTCAACTGGCCCCATACCTGCGACGATGGCCTGGAAAGCGAATATTATATCCCTTGGCGGAAAAATAAATAAGACAAGCAAAAAAACCGCCCTGCTGAATTTGTCGTTCAGCAGGGCGGTTTTGCTTGTCCTTTTGGGATTTTTCTCTTGAGAATACCGGGCGGACACAAATAGTATCAATCCAGTATCAAGAGCAGTATGGACGGGCAAAAAAGCCTGTATTCATGCGGGTTTTCGCCGTTTCGAGCGTCATTCCCACTCGATGGTTGCGGGGGGCTTGGAGGTAATGTCGTATACAATGCGGTTGATACCCTTGACCTCGTTGACAATGCGGGTGGAAACCTTATCCAGCACGTCGTAGGGGATGCGGGCCCAGTCGGCGGTCATGAAGTCGCTGGTAGTCACCGCACGGAGGGCCAGGGTATAATCATAGGTGCGGCCATCGCCCATGACCCCTACGGACCGGGTGTTGGTGAGCACAGCAAAATACTGGTTGATGTTTTTGTCCTCACCGGCGGCGGCGATTTCCTCCCGATAGATGGCGTCGGCCTCCCGAAGGGTATCCGCCTTCTCCTTGGTGATATCTCCGATGATGCGGATGGCAAGGCCCGGGCCTGGGAAGGGCTGGCGACTCACCAGGTACTCGGGCAGGCCCAGCTCCCGGCCCAGCTGACGTACCTCGTCCTTGAACAGCAGCCGCAGGGGCTCGATGATCTCCTTGAAGTCTACATAGTCGGGTAGACCGCCCACGTTGTGGTGGCTTTTAATGACGGCGGCGTCGCCGGCCCCCGACTCGATGACATCGGGGTAGATGGTGCCCTGGACTAGATAGTCCACCCGACCGATCTTCTTGGCCTCCTCCTCGAAGACCCGGATGAACTCCTCGCCGATGATCTTCCGCTTGCGCTCCGGTTCGGCCTCCCCGGCAAGCTTCAGCAGGAAACGGGTCTCAGCGTCCACCCGGACAAAATTGATGTCCCAGCGGGCAAAGGCGGCCTCCACCTCGTCCCCCTCGTTGAGCCGCATGAGGCCGTGGTCCACGAACACGCAGGTGAGCTGCTTGCCCACCGCCTCGGCCAGCAGGGCGGCGGCCACAGAGGAGTCCACGCCGCCGGACAGGGCCAGCAGCACCTTGCCGTCCCCCACTTTCTCCCGAATGGCGGCGATAGCGGTATTCTTATAGTCCCCCATGGTCCAGTCGCCAACGGCGCCGCACACCTCATAGAGGAAGTTGCGGATCATATCCACCCCGTGCTGGGTGTGGTTTACCTCGGGGTGATACTGTACGCCGTAAAACCCCCGGGCCTCGTCGGCGATAGCCACGTTGGGGCATGCGTCGGTATGGGCAGTGAGGGCAAACCCCTCAGGCACCTTGGCCATATAGTCGCCGTGGCTCATCCAGGAGATGCCCTGCTCCGGCAGGCCCTTGAAGAGCTTGCAGGTGGTATCGTAATAGGTCTCGGTCTTACCGTACTCCCGGGCTGTATCCTCCTGGGCGGCGGTGACCTGTCCTCCCAGCGTGTGGGCCATCAGCTGGCAGCCGTAGCAGATTCCCAGCACCGGCACCCCCAGCGAAAAGATGGCGGGGTCCACATGGGGGGCCTTCTCGTCATACACACTGTTGGGGCCGCCGGTGAAGATAAAACCGATGGGTTCCATGGCTTTGAGCTGCTCCAGAGGGGTGGTGTAGGGCTTGACCTCGCAGTACACGCCGCACTCCCGGACCCGCCGGGCAATGAGCTGGTTGTACTGGCCGCCGAAGTCCAGCACGATCACGGTCTGATGGGACATTCAGATTCCTTCTTTCTGTGAAATCTATGGTTCCTTGGGGCAAAGGCAAAATTTTTACAGTTTAGGATATCATATTTCCCCTTAAAACGCAAGATTTTCAACGGAAAAGCCGCCGGACCGAGTGCGGTCCAGCGGCTTTCTGTTCACCCTTTTACTTCCGCGCCGCCCCATTCCACGGTGGTAAAGCCAGTACGGGAGGGGGCGGTAAAGGTCTGGGGAGCAATCTCCACCGGTTTGTCCAGGCCCCGCCAGGCCATGAACACCCGGATCAGAGTATCGGGGGCCGGGTCGATGGTCAGCTCCGCCCCGTCGGTGTAGGCCGTGGTCTGGAAGGAAATTAGGTTATAGGGGTTGTGCTCCATTTTGGGCAGCCAGTAGATGATGAACTCGTCGGCCTCCTTGTCGGTGAGTCCCAGCTGGGCCAGAGCATCCTCCAGAAAGGCGGCGGTATCCTCACCCGCCACGCAGAAACCGTTTGAGAAATCATAGGTCCTGTCGGTGACCCCCTCCCAGAACAGGCAGTAGTACTGCCGCCCGGTGGCGGGGTCGGTGAGGGTGCCGTCGGGGGAGGCGTCCACCATCCAGCCCTCCCCATAGGCGGGATAGGTGGCGGTCAGGTCTCCGTCAAAATCCAACGTGACAGATACCCGGGTCTCCTCCTCCGGATAAAGGTAGATCACAGGTTTGGCAGGAACTGAGGTGGCGTCACGGCCGCACCCTGCCAACAGCAGGGTCAGGGAAATGAGCCACAGGAGCTTTTTCATGGTCTCACCTCAGTTCCCCCCCACTCCACGGCGGTGAAGCCAGTACGGGAGGGGGCGGTAAAGGTCTGGGGAGCAATCTCCACCGGTTTGTCCAGGCCCCGCCAGGCCATGAACACCCGGATGAGGGTGTCAGGGGCAGGATCGATGGTCAGCTCCGCCCCGTCGGTGTAGGCCGTGGTCTGGAAGGAGATCAGATTGTAGGGGTTCCCCTCCATCCTGGGCAGCCAGTAGATGATGAACTCGTCGGCCTCCTTGTCGGTCAGCCCCAGCTGGACCAGAGCAGCCTCCAGGAAGGCGGCGGTATCCTCACCCGCCACGCAGAAGCCGGTGGAGAAATCATAGGTCCGGTCGGTGATCCCCTCCCAGAACAGGCAGTAGTACTGCCGCCCGGTGACGGGATCGGTGAGGGTGCCGTCAGAGGATGCGTCCACCATCCAGCCCTCCCCATAGGCGGGGTAGGTGGTGGTCAGGTCTCCGTCAAAATCCAACGTGACAGATACCCGGGTCTCCTCTTCCGGGTAGAGGTAGATCACCGGCTTTTCTGAGGTTACCTCCAGGCCGCACCCGGCCAGGCCCAGGGCCAACAGGCCGGCCGTCAGGACACAGATTGCCTTTCTGTACATAAAAACTCCTCCTTCCGAATTCTGTTCTGTAGATTCAGACGAAATCGAAAGGAGGAAGTTCCCTATATTTTAAATTTTCGTAATATCAATGGGCCGCAGATCGGAGGATCGGCCCTGGGTCCGGACGGTGAGCATAGCCCGGGCGGTGTCGATGGCGGTGATGCAGGCCACAGAGTGCTCCACGGTGGAACGGCGGATTTTAAAGCCGTCGGTGTCGTGGCGGCGGCCCCGAGTGGGGGTGTTGATGACCAGGTCCACAGTGCCCGAGGCAATCATATCCAGAATGTTGGGGTGGGCTTCGGACACCCGGGCCACCTTGCGAGCGGGGATACCAGCGGCGTTGAGAGCGTCGCAGGTGCCGCTGGTGGCCAGGATCTCAATACCCATGTCATCAAAGCCCTGGGCGATGCCCAGCAGCTCCCCCTTGTCCTCGTCCTTCACAGTGACGATGATGCGCCCGCCCTTCTTGGGGGCCTTCATGTTGGCTCCCTTGAAGGCCTTCAGCAGGGCCTGGGGGAAGGACTCGGCCAGGCCCAGGCACTCACCAGTAGACTTCATCTCGGGGCCAAGGCCGGTATCCACGTCGGTGAGCTTCTCGAAGGAGAACACCGGCATTTTCACGGCATAGTAATCGGCTTCCCTGTAGATACCGGTGCCGTAGCCCAGATCCTTCAGCTTCCCGCCCAGCATGACCTTGGTGGCCAGGTCGATGATGGGCACGCCGGTGACCTTGGAGATATAGGGGATGGTGCGGGAGGAGCGGGGGTTGACCTCGATGACATATACAGTGTCGTCATAGATGACAAACTGGATATTCACCAGTCCCACCACCCCCAGGGCCTTGGACAGGTCGTAGGTGTAGCGATAGATGGTCTCCTTGTGCTTCTCCTCGATGTGGATGGGGGGGTAGACGGAAATGCTGTCGCCGGAGTGGACGCCGGCCCGCTCGATGTGCTCCATGATACCGGGGATGAGTAGATCCTCCCCGTCGAACACGCCGTCCACCTCCACCTCCCGGCCCATGAGATACTTGTCCACCAGAATGGGGTGCTCCTGCTCCACCTGATTGATGATGCGCATGAACTCGATGATGTTGCGGTCGTTATAGGCAATCTCCATGCCCTGTCCACCCAGCACGTAGGAGGGGCGCACCAGCACGGGATAGCCTACCTCATGGGCTGCTTCCAGGGCCTGTTCGGTGGTGAATACCGTCTTGCCAGCGGCCCGGGGGATCTGGCACTGGTTGAGGATCTCGTCGAACCGCTCCCGGTCCTCGGCAGCGTCCACACCGTCGGCAGAGGTGCCCAGAATGGGCACGCCCATGTCGGTGAGGGCCTTGGCCAGCTTGATGGCGGTCTGGCCGCCAAACTGCACCACGGCGCCCCAGGGGCGCTCCAGCTCCACCACGGCCTCCACATCCTCCGGAGTCAGAGGCTCGAAGTACAGCTTGTCGGCCACGTCGAAATCGGTAGACACGGTCTCGGGGTTGTTGTTGATGATGATGGTCTCATAACCCAGGCGCTTGAAGGCCCACACAGAGTGGACCGAGCAGTAGTCAAACTCGATGCCCTGGCCGATGCGGATAGGACCAGAGCCCAGCACCAGCACCTTCTTTTTCTCCGCCCCCGCAGCTTTGCGGTGGGACTCCGGAGCGGCGGCGGCCAGCCAGGGGGCCTCCGGAATGTGGGGGGCCAGTTCCCCGATCTCAGGCAGGCGGAGCTCGTCCAGGGCCTCGTTCTCCTGGTCGTAGGTGGAGTAGTAGTAGGGGGTCTGGGCCTCAAATTCGGCGGCACAGGTGTCCACCATCTTGAAGGCGGGGATGATACCGTAGCTCTCCCGCAGGGCCTTGATCTCTTCCCGCTCCTTGCCGGACAGGGCGGCGATCCAGGCGTCGGAGAAGCCCATCTCCTTGGCCTGCCGCAGGGTATCCGCGTCCAGGTGGCCGTGGTCCAGCTTGTCCTCCATGTCCACGATAGCCTGGAGCCGGTCCAGGAACCACAGGTCGTACTTGGTGATCTTGTTGATCTTTTCGGGGGAGAAGCCCCGGCGGAGAGCCTCCGCTACCACAAAGAGCCGCTGGTCATCGATGTTCACCAGGCGATCCTCGATCTCCTCGGTGTACAGCTCATCCAGGCCGGGCAGGCGCAGGGACTTCACCGGAAGCTCCAGAGAGCGGATAGCCTTCATCAGGGCCCCCTCAAAGGAGTTGCCGATGGCCATGACCTCGCCGGTGGCCTTCATCTGGGTGCCCAGAGTACGGCTGGCGGTGGTGAACTTATCAAAGGGCAGGCGGGGAATCTTGAGTACGCAGTAGTCCAGGGTGGGCTCAAAGCAGGCGGTGGTCTTGCCGGTTACCGCGTTGGGGATCTCGTCCAGAGTGTAGCCCAGGGCGATCTTGGCGGCAACCTTAGCGATGGGGTAGCCGGTGGCCTTGGAGGCCAGGGCGGAGGAGCGGGACACACGGGGGTTGACCTCGATGACAGCGTATTCGAAGGAGTCGGGGTTGAGGGCCAGCTGCACGTTGCACCCGCCCTCGATCTCCAGGGCGGAGATGATGTCCAGGGAGGCCTTCCGTAGCATCTGGAACTCCTTGTTGGCCAGGGTCTGGGTGGGGGCCACCACGATGGAGTCGCCGGTGTGGACGCCCACCGGATCCACGTTCTCCATGGAACAGATCTGGATCACGTTGCCGGCGGAATCCCGCATGACCTCGAACTCGATCTCCTTCCAGCCGGAGATACACCGCTCGATGAGTACCTGACCCACCCGGCTCAGGTGGATGCCCCGATCGGCGATCTCCCGCAGGGAGGGCTCGTCATAGGCAATGCCGCCGCCGGTGCCGCCCAGGGTGTAGGCGGGGCGGACGATGACCGGGTAGCCGATGGACCCGGCAAAGGCCACGGCGTCCTCCACGCTCTCCACCACGTCGGAGGTGACGCAGGGCTGGCCGATGGCCTCCATGGCGTCCTTAAAGCCCTGGCGGTCCTCCGCCTTACGGATGGACTCGGGGCTGGTACCCAGCAGTTTCACGCCGTATTCCGCCAGGATTCCCTGTTCATGGAGGTTCATGGCCAGGTTCAGGCCGGTCTGCCCCCCCAGGGTGGGCAGGATGGAGTCGGGCCGCTCCTTCTGGATGACCTGCTCCACGCTGGCGATGTTCAAAGGCTCGATATACACATGGTCGGCGATATCCTTGTCGGTCATGATGGTGGCGGGGTTGGAGTTGACCAGCACCACCTCCACGCCCTCTTCCTTCAGGGCCCGGCAGGCCTGGGTACCGGCGTAGTCGAACTCGGCGGCCTGGCCGATGACGATGGGACCGGAGCCCAGCACCAGCACCTTCTTGATTTCAGGATTCTTAGGCATTACCGATCCCCTCCCTTCATGCTGTCCACAAAGCGGTCAAAAAGATATTCGGTGTCCATGGGGCCGGGGGAGGCCTCCGGGTGGAACTGGACGGTGAAACAGTTGGGCCGCTTGTACTTCAGTCCTTCCACGCTGCCCTCGTTGACGTTGACGTGGGAGATCTCCGCCACAGCGGGGTCCACGCTTTCGGCGGTGACCACATAGCCGTGGTTCTGGCTGGTGATGAAGGCCCGTCCCGCCGCCAGGTCCTTTACCGGATGGTTGCCCCCACGGTGGCCGAAGCGCATCTTCCGGGTCTGGGCGCCGGTGGCCAGGGCCAGCAGCTGATGACCCAGGCAGACGGCAAAGAGGGGCAGGGGAGAGTCATAGAGCTTCTTCACTTCCTTGATGATCTCCACGTTGTCCGCCGGGTCGCCGGGGCCGTTGGACAGCATGACTCCGTCAAACCCGCCGGACAGGACGGTGTCCGCCGGGGTGTGGGCGGGGTAGACCATGACCTGGCAGCCCCGCTTCTGGAGGCAGCGGATCATGTTCTCCTTCACGCCGTAGTCCATCAGGGCCACCCTCAGCTTCTGCTCCCCAAGGGCGGGGTAGAGCTGGGGCTCCTTACGGGTTACCTTCTCCACGGTGCCTTCCACCCGGTAGGCCCGGATCTTCTCCAGGCATTCCTCCACATGAAAATGCTCCGCGCAGGTGATCATGCCGTTCATGGTCCCCTGACTGCGGAGTATTCTGGTGAGTGCCCGGGTGTCTACGCCCTCGATCCCGGTAATATCATATTGTTTCAGATAGGCGTCCAGCTCACCCTCGCAGCGGAAATTGCTCCCACGGCGGGCCAGATGCCGCACAATAAAAGCCTCCGCCCAGGGACGGGCAGATTCGTTATCCTCATGGTTCACGCCATAATTTCCGATCAGGGGATAGCTCATAACAATTCCCTGGCCGGCGTAGGAGGGATCTGTCAAAATTTCCTGATAGCCGGTCATGGAAGTGTTAAACACCATTTCGCACACCCGGTCGGCAGAGGAGCCGATGCTGATGCCCTCAAACACAGCGCCGCTGGCCAGGATCAAGGTTGCTTTCATCTCCAGTATCACGCCTTTCTTCCTGTGCTATTTAATCGATTGTACTCTAAATCCGCCCGCCCGGCAACTCCCTTTTTTTCTCTTGGGCCAATTTTGGAAATTTGGACAAATCACCGGGGATGGAGGCGGGGCTGGACGTATAATGCGCCCTTCTGCCAAAAAATCGGATTTTGACAAAATGATTTTTTTGCATCTGTTCCGCCGCATAATCGCGACCCGCCGGGCCATACTCACAGTATGTGTCGTTTCGGGAGGTTCGTCCATGGTCATCGCATTTTTCCGCACCATCATCCTCTATCTCTTTATCATCGCCGGGATCCGGCTCATGGGCAAGCGGCAGATCGGGGAGCTGGAGCCCTCCGAGCTGGTGCTTGCCCTGCTCATTGCCGACCTGGCGGCGGTGCCCATGCAGGACTTCGGTATCCCCCTGCTTACCGGGCTGATCCCCATCCTTACCCTGCTCTGCATCACCATGGCGCTGTCGGTGCTCACCATGAAGAGCGTCCGGTTCCGGGCCATCGTATGCGGCCGGCCCAGCATCATCGTCCGGGACGGAAAGCCTGTCCAGGCTGAAATGCGGAAAAATCGATTCACCCTGGATGAGCTGATGGAGGAGCTGCGGATGAAGGGGATCACCGACCTGTCCACCGTAAAATACGCCATTCTGGAGACTAACGGCCAGATTTCCGTCCTTCCCTTTGCCGACCAGCAGCCTCCTACCGCCCAGGATATGGGGATGACGCCCGGAGAGCCGGGCCTGCCGATTGTGGTCATCAACGACGGGCGGATCATGAGCCGGGCCCTCCATCATCGGGGGCTGGATCTGAACTGGCTGGAAAAGCAGTTGCGGCAAAATCACGTCAAAAGACCTCAGGACGTATTCCTGTTGACGGTGGACGAGGAAAACAAGGTTTGTCTTATTGAAAAGGAGGCGATCCGGTGAAGCGATTGTGGATCGCCTTGGTTATCCTGGGTGTTATCCTGGGTCTTACCTTGCTTCATACTCGCACCCTCCAGTCCTTCACCGATGGTCTTGCCGGGCAGCTGGAGCAGGCTCAGGAACTGGCCCGGGAGGATGCCTGGCCCAAGGCCGCGGAGCTTACCCGGTCCGCTCTGGAACGCTGGCGATCCCAGGATGTGCGCCTTCATGTGCTCCTCCGCCACGCTGATACCGATTCCATCTACGCTGGCTTTCAGGAGGTGCTTGCCCTGCTGGACAGCAGGGAATATGGAGAGTACGCCGCCGCCAATGCCCGGCTTATTTGCCAGCTGGAACTGCTCAGCGAGGCGGAACAGCTTACTTTAAAGAATATACTATAAGATGGTATCAAACCCAGGCCGCAGCGGAAATGAACTGCACCCCACATGTTAGGCAGTATGGCATACTGAATAACAAATGGGGTGCAGTTCGGTTTACGTCAAAATATCAAATGATGATTTCATCCAATATTCCGTTTACGGGCAGAAAGTAACAGCTGTTTACGCAGCGGAAGCATATACCGGGAACAAAAGGCGTGTTTATAGCATCCTGCGTGCGGTCAGCCATGTTCCCGATGAAAAAGCCGGCGGAAGAAGCCGGGGCGTTTCTCCGGGAGCGGCGGGGCGCTGGCGGTCTGAAGGGCCTCCTGGAGGGCCCTGTCCATCAGCGTGGCCTGGGCGTTGAGGGAGGGCGCGCCGTCGGCACGGTTCACGGGGGAGTAACTGCCGTCCGGGTTCATTTCCCTGGCCTTTACGTTGTCGTCCTGGAAGCAGGTGATATAGCTCCAGATCTGGCGGCGCACCTGGGGGTCCAGCACCGGACAAGCAATCTCCACCCGCCGTTCGGTGTTGCGGGTCATAAGATCCGCCGAGCCGATGTACAGCCGGGCGTCCTCCCCTGTACCAAAGGCGTAGATGCGGGGATGCTCCAGGTAGCGGCCCACGATAGAGAACACCCGGATATGGTCGGTGAGCCCGGGCACTCCAGGTCGTAGGCAGCAGATACCCCGCACGTTCAGGGTCACCGGCACTCCAGCCTGGCTGGCCTGGGCCAGCTTGTCGATGAGCTCCCGGTCGGTGACTGAGTTGACCTTGAAGAAAATGCTGGCGGGCTTGCCTTGCCGGGCCTTTTCGATTTCACTATCAATGAGGTTCAGTACCTTGTTTTTCAGGCCGTAGGGGGCCACCAGCAGCTGCTGATACTCCCCGTGAAGATTGGAGGTGGACATGTTCTGGAAGAAGGCCGCTCCGTCAGCTCCGATGGCGGGACTGGCGGTCATCAGGCAGAAGTCGGTATACAGCTTGGCGGTTTTTTCATTGTAGTTTCCGGTGCCGATCTGGGTGATGTACTGGATACGGCCCCGTTCCTGCCGGGTGATGAGGCAGATCTTGGAATGCACCTTAAAGTAGTCAAAGCCATAGAGGATGGTACACCCCGCCTCCTCCAGCCGCTGGGCCCAGGCGATGTTGTTCTGCTCGTCAAACCGGGCCCTCAGCTCCATCAGCACCGTCACGTCCTTGCCGTTCTCGGCGGCGGCGGCCAGGTACTCCACCAGCTTGGCGGTGGAGGCCAGACGGTAGATGGTGATCTTGATGGAGAGCACCGCCGGATCGTTGGCGGCCTCCCGCACCAGCTGGAGAAAGGGCTCCATGGTGTGGTAGGGGTAGAATAACAGGGCATCCTGGCGGAGGATCTGAGGAATGAGCTTTTCCCCCTTCACCAGCCCGGCGGGCCACTGGGGGGTGTAGGGGGGATAGCACAGGGCGGTGGCGCTCTCCTGGGGCAATTTGCTCTCCAGAGAATAGACATAGTTCATAATGAGGGGGCTCTTGCACCGAAATACCTGTTCGTTGGTGAGGTTCAGGCGCTGGCACAGATACTGCTGCAACTCCGCCGAGGCCTCTCCCTGGATCTCCAGCCGCACGGGAGCCAGCCGGGCCCGCTTTTTCAGAACCTTCTGCATGTGGGCCCGGAAATCCTCGCCTACATCGTAGTCCTCATCTTCAGGGCTAATGTCGGCATTACGGGTGACGGTGATGACGCACTTTTCCTCCACCTGGTACTGCTCAAACAGCTTGTCGGCATAGGTCAGCACCACCTGTTCGGTAAGCAGGTACCGCAGCCCCCGCTCCTCCAGCTGGAGATAGGGAGGCAGGGCCTTGGGGATGGGCACCAGGCCGAAGCACCGGTTGCTCCCCAGCTTCAGGGTGAGGGCGATGGTCAGGCTGTTGGAGGGCAGGTGGGGGAAGGGGTGGTGGCTGTCCACTACCATGGGGGAGAGGACAGGCGTCACATAGTCCCGAAACCATCGTTCCACCTGCTTGCGCTCCTTGCCGTCCAGCTCGCTGGGGGACAGGTTGCAGATATTGCAGGTGCGCAGACGCTTCTCCAGTTGAGAGACGATCTTGTCCTTCTGCTTGTACAGTCCGGGCACCACCTTGAAAATGGCCTGAAGCTGCTGATTGGGGGTGAGGCCGCTTTTACTGTCCACATGGGTCTGCTTGGACAGGGTCATATCGGAGATGGAGCCCACCCGGATCATGAAGAACTCGTCCAGGTTGCTGGTAAAAATGGCGGCAAATTTCAGCCGTTCGAACAGGGGGACGCTCTCGTCCTGGGCCTCCTCCAGCACCCGCTCGTTGAAGCGGAGCCAGGATAGTTCACGTTCCTGGGTATATCTGGTATCTATCTCTTTAGACATATTGGTTTCCTCCTATGACCCGGCGGAGCAGGTAGCCCTCCCGCACGCCGCAGGCGCTCACCGACACGGTTTCCACCTGATAGGCGTTCAGAATTCCGGTGAGGATGGTAAGGCCAGGCAGAATGGTGTGTACCCGGTCAGGTACAGATTTTAGAATCTGCCGCAGGGTATCCTGATCTCCCTTTTTCAGGTCCTTGTACAGCTGGTGGATCTCACCGGCGGGGATGAGCCGATTGTCCGGGTCGGCGCCGGACAGATCGTTGCACAGCTTGGCGGCCGCCCGGAAGGTGCCTCCCACTCCGGTCAGGTGGGGGCAGACCGTGCCGGCGGCCCGGGCTTTGTCCAGTTCCTCCCGGACCTGACCTTTGATGGTCTTCCGTTCCTCCTTGGTGGGGAAGAGGCCGGATACATGTTTGGTGAACAGAGACAGGGAGCCCATAGGCAGGGAGCAGCCCCAGGTGATCCCTCCGTCCTGATAGGCTACCAGCTCGGTGGAGCCGCCGCCCACGTCAGCCAGCAGACCGCTGTCCGGGGCTCCGCCTCCCACGGTGGCTCCCAGAAAGGAGAAGGCGGCCTCGTCCGCCCCAGAGAGCACCTCCACACCCAGACCGGTCACTGCCTGAATGGTGTCCACGGCCTCCTCGGTGTTGACGATGTTGCGCAGGGAGGCAGTGCCGAACACATACAGCCGGTCAATGGAGAAGTTGGCCAGCAGAGCCTTGAACCCGGACAACACCCGGCAGGCCACCAGGATCCCGCTGTCGGACAGCACCCCGTTTTTGATATAGCCCGCCAGGCCGGCCATCTCCTTTTTATTCATCAGAAGCTTGAAATTCCGGCCTTCCCACTGGTAAATGGACAGACGGATGGTATTGGAGCCGACGTCCACGATTCCGCACTGATTCATAAGCGCATCCCCTCTTTCCTCTCTAGTTTACGACATGGCGGAGGTATTATCAATGGAATTTACAGAAGATTTACGTAGCTCATCCACCGCCTGCCCGGCGGCGATGACGGCGATGCCGTCCCCCAGGGTAGTGAAGAAGGCGGCCATCAGGTTCATCTCCTCCGGGGAACGGCCCCGGGTGAGCTGAACGGCGGCCAGAGCCGCCACGGCCAGCATGGTCTCGCCGGTGGAGCCCGATGGGGTGTTCATGGTCTCAACTCCCTTCCCTCCAGTGTATGGTGGAAGAAAATCCGGGTTGACGGGGGGACGACCCCCGGCTAAAATGTAAAGATGAGATGAAAGGAGGGGACGCCATGAATATGCCTCTCGTATTGATGTATGGCCTGGATAGCCCCAAGGGGGCCAAGATCCGCCGGATGTGCCTGCCTTTGGGGGTACGGACCCGGCTGGTGACCCGGGAGGAGTACGGCCTGACCCTGGGCGAGCTGGCGGAGGGCAAGGCTCCCGAAACTCCCTGGCAGGGGGAGGCCTTTGAGGAAGAGATGCTGGTGCTGGTCAATTTTCCCGGGCCCCTGCTGGATAAATTCCTCCAGGGCTTCCGCCGGAACAAGATCCCGCCGGTGGGCCTGAAGGCGGTGCTCACCCCCACCAACCGAAGCTGGGACTCCGCCGCCCTTCATACCGAGCTGTGCCGGGAACGGCAGGCCATCCGGGCGGGCCAGGCGGCCCATTCCGGGAATCAGGAGTAAGGGGGAGCGCACTGTGCATAACGAACTGACCAAAAAGGATATCCAGATGATGCGGCAGGAGCTGGACCACCGGCGGATCCACCTGCGTCCTCAGCTGTTGGAGGCGGTGAAGGAGGCCCGGGCCTTCGGAGATCTCAGCGAGAACTTTGAGTACAAGGCGGCCAAGCAGGAGAAAAACCGAAACGAGAGTCGCATCCGCTATCTGGAGAACATGATCCGCACCGCCAGGGTGCTGCCTGACCAGCCCAAGGGAGAAGGGGTGGCCCTTTACGACAAGGTCACCGTTTTTCTGGAGGATGAGGAGGATACCGAGACCTACCAGGTGGTGACCACCATGCGGCAGGACGCCCTCCACGGCCGCATCAGCAAGGAATCCCCCATGGGGAAGGCCCTGCTGGGCCGGAAGGTGGGGGAGACCTTTCACATCCAGGTCAACGACAGCTACGGCTACGACGCCAGGGTGCTGTCCATCGAGAAGGGGGAGGACGACGGCTCCGCCCCCCTCACCGGATTCTGACAGAAAAATGCCGCCCTGTCCTCGGACGGGGCGGCATCCTTTTGTGCTCAGGCGTCGGTCCTGGTAAAGGAATCCAGCAGCAGCCGGGCGCCGTGGCGGAGGTACTCCTCCCGGGAGATGCCCAGACTGCTCTGGATATAGGGCTCCCGGAGCTCGGCGGTGTGGATGATGCCGGAGAAGGCGGACCAGAACAGCATCACGGTCTCGGCGGGGGGCAGGTGGGTACGGACCGCGCCGGCGTCCACGCCCCGCATGAGGAATCCGGTCAGCTCCTGTTCGATCTCGTCGTTGACCCGTCGGATATCGGCGATGCCCTTCTGGAGGGCGTCATTTTGCTGCGAAAGGGGGATGGAGCCGGTGGCGGCGTCATAGGCGGTGGGGTTTTCGTCATAAAAGCGAACGATGGCTTGACAAACAGCGTCGTAGGCCTGGAACCAGTCGCTCTGGCTCTCGATGGCCTCGTGGAGCTTCCGCTTCAGCAGCACCATACCGCTGAGAAGGATGGCGTTGATGATCTCCTCCTTGCTCTGAAAGTAGACATACAAAGTGGCCTTGCTGTATTCTGCCTCCCGGGCGATGTCGTCCATGGTGGTCTTTTCGGTTCCCTTTTCCGCGAAAAGCCGTTCGGCCGCGGCCAGGATCGAGCCCCGGTGGAACTCCGTCAGCGCCTGTTTTTTGCTCATCGTACTTCCAACCTTTCCATACCCAATGATTTCTATACTAGAAGTTTAGAAAATGATATCATTATTTTGGTATAATTGCAAGGGGTTTCTATGATTTTCAGACATATTCATATTTTTTTGAACATCAAAATAAAATTTTTCTTTATTTATCCATTTTTTTGCGCCCGACAAAAAAGCCCTTGCAAATCTGTATCCTACATGCTATAATACCAAAGTCAGCCGACGCAGGTATAGTTCAGTGGTAGAACGTCAGCTTCCCAAGCTGAATATGAGGGTTCGATTCCCTTTACCTGCTCCAAAACGAAGAAAGGACATCCGAAAGGATGTCCTTTTATTTTGGTTTCGCCGCCCAGAGGGGAGCTCCGCCCTTCGGGATTTCAATGTTCAGGGCAAATAAATTGCGTTTGGGCCGAGGTTTTGCCTCCGGCGAAATGTCCCGTGGCACAAGCATGCTGCCGGTCCCTGGCAGAAGGGACTTGTCATGGCAGAGGACGTATGGTAAAATAAAAACGAAATAATCAAATTGTCTTTATCGAGGAGGGAGCGGCTTGCCCAAGGTAGCCTATTCCGAGGCAGACCGGGAGCGGATCCGGGGAGAGCTGGTGTCCACCGGATTGGAGCTGATGGCCCGCCAGGGGATCCAGCACACTACTGTGGAGCAGATTTATAAGGCGGTGGGCATTTCCCGCACCTTTTTTTACTCCTTTTTTCCCACCAAGGAGGATCTGGTGGTGGAGAGTCTATACCTCCAGCAGCCCCGGGTCCTGGCCTATGCCAAAAGGCTCATGGAGGATCCAGGCCTGAGCTGGCGGGAAGGCGTCAGAAAATTCCTGCTGTCCTGCTGCTACGGTGAGCGCAACGGTATTGCCGTGCTTACGATCCAGGAGCAGCAAAGCATCTTTCGCCGCCTGTCCCCTGAGAGCTACCGACTCTTTCGGGAGAAGCAGATCAGGCTCTTTGGGGGCATCCTGGATTGTTTTGGGGTGGAGCCCTTGCCGGAGCGGGTCGCTTTGTTCAGTAATCTGAGCCTGTCGGCCATGGTTATCTGTCGGGCCATTCCCCAGACTCTGCCATTGATGGTTCCTGAGGCGGCGGAGGAGACGGTGTCGGTTTTGGTGGACGCCATCGTGGACCGCCTGGAGCTGCTGAAAGGCTGAATTTGGAACGCCCGTCTGAATGCTGTCGCTGGTTCCCGTTCAGGCGGGCTTTTTTACAGGCAAAATAAAGACAAATATTTAAAATCATTTTTATTGTGGACGAGCCGGGACCGGACCCGGCTGCCAAATAGAGCCTACAACGAAATAGGAGGAGCATCGTATGGGACTGTTCAGTAAGCTGTTCAAAGGGCCTGAGATCGACCAGGCCAAGAGCGACGCCAATGCTAAAAAGATGCGCGCCCTGTTTGACCAGGTAGTGGAGAACGGGGCAAACTACCGGTTGATTTTCGGCTATACTGAGGATGTGGCACGGTTCAACTACGGTTTTGTTCACGGCAGCAAGACCAAGATCGGCAACCTGATCGTGGGGTGGAACGAGGCCAGCCAGACCATTGTGGTGGTGCCTACTGTTCCCGACCTGTCGGGCTGCGGAGACCCCACCTACTATCGCCGGGCTGAGATTTTGAAGGCCTATCGGAACAAATACCCCACCGACGCGTTTATCATCTATCCCGACAAGCGAAGCTACATCGGCATCAACGCTTATGACTGGCTGGAGGACGAGAGCCTCTATGTCTACGTGTCCCAGGAGGCGGAATTGGCCGCTTTTACGGAGTTCTTCCTCAATTGCTTTACCAAGAAGTGAGGTGAGCTATGCCTCTGGAAAAGATACTGGCCTGTCTGCTGGTGCTGGTGGTGATCGTGGCTGTGGGCAACCTTTGGTTCCACCTGGTGGAGTCTCTGCTGGAAAAGGTGAAGGGTCTGTTCACAAGAGGGAAGTCCCCGGTCTCCTGGCACACTCTGCCTCCGGAAGAGTCCGGTGGGGAGGATAGGTCCGAGCGGGATTGAGCCGTCAGGATATATCGCAGTGTGAGCGCTCTGCAAGAAGTATCTGCCATTTTGAAAAAACGGTCGCCTCCAGGCGGCCGTTTTTTCGTGGGGAGGTCCGTATCTGATTCCCTCAGGTTGGCGGATTATCTCTGACCGGGTATGTCCCGGGAAAAGGGCCCGATCTGGCGGCCCCGGATGAAGGGGAAGAAAAAGTCCGCCATCTCCTTAGGGGTGGTGGGATCCTTTTTCAGCAACCATTCGATGGCGGTGTTGAACAGGGCCCCGATATACATGTAGAGCTGATATTTCTGGATAGAAGAGGAGGGCATAGTGCCCTCTACGCTCTCGTGGAAGCGGTTCAGCTCCTCCAGCAGCACCGAAACAAAGCCAGAGTGGTACAGATCCAGAATATATCCGCTGAAAGCCCGGAAATACTGAAAACTGAGCAGAACTGTATCATAGGAATAAAAGCCGTCGGGGCCGAAGGTGATCTTGCCCCGGAAATCCTCCAGAACATCCCGGATTAAGGTGACCAGCACGTCCTCCTTGGAGCAGTAGTTGCGGTAGAAGGAGGCCCGGGCCACACCGGCTCCGTCCACCAGCTCGGTTACGGTGATCTCTGACAGACTCTTTTTCTGCATCAGGGCAAACAGGGTGTTGGTGATATCCCGCTTTACCCGGAGATTGGCTTCCTTCCGCTTGTCCATAGGAACTCCTTTCTCTCAGACGTGAGACATAAGCCGTAAAATTGTCTCAGTGTCGGGAATTGATGTGTCAGCGGCAATATGATACACTTGTCTCGTATTGTAGCATGATTTTTGGGACTGTCAATGGGGGCACGCTGGGGCCCCCGTCGCGCATGGTCTTGGAAAGGTGGCTGTCAGAGGATGAAAGTGGCGATCGCGACGGATACGAACAGCGGTATGATGGGGCAAGTGGCGGCGGAGAAGGGGATCTATGTTCTGCCTATGCCTGTGACTGTGGAGGACAAGACCTTTCTGGAAGGGAGTGACATCACCCATGCCCAGCTCTATCAGGCCATGAGGCTGCACAAGCGGATCAGCTCCTCCCAGCCCGCGCCTGGTCAGTTGGTGGAGTTTTGGGACAGCATTCTGGAGGAGGGCTATGATCAGGTGGTCTATATTCCCATGTCCAGTGGATTGAGCAATTCCTGCTCCACCGCCATCCAGTTCGCCCAGGCCTATGGGGGAAGGATCCAGGTGGTGGACAATCACCGCATCTCGGTCACCCAGGCCACCTCTGTACTCAGCGCCAAAAGACTGGCGGAGCAGGGCTGCGGCGCCGAGGAGATTAAGGCTTGCCTGGAGGCCATGGCCTATGACGCCAGCATCTATATCGCGGTGGATTCGATGGAATATCTAAAAAAGGGGGGGCGGATCACGCCGGCCGCCGCCGCCTTTGCCTCGGTGCTCAATCTCAAGCCGGTACTCACCATCCAGGGGGACAAACTGGATATCCATGCCAAGGTTCGGGGGATGCGGCAGGCGGAACGGAACATGATTGAGGCGGTAAAGCGGGACCGTCAGACTCGTTTTGGCGATACCCCCGATGAGTGTCTGCTGGTGGGTACCGCCGGCACCTTTGAGACTCCGGAGATGGCGGAGCGGTGGCGGCAGCTGGTCCAGGCGGAATTCCCTACATTTTCCGTGGCCTATTTTCAGCTGCCGTGCAGTATTGCCAGCCATGTGGGGATCAACGCCGCGGGCACAGGCATCGTGAAGTGGGAAGCCGCCTGACCGATCCAGCCTCCGGCGGGATAAAAAATTTTCCAATGTACTGTGCAAAAGACCCGGTGATATGGTATACTGCAAACAGAAGATCGTAGCATATGACGGGCCCTCCCTGGGCCCTGGGGAGGATTTTGCATGGAAGAGAGACTGTTCAGCAATGCCAATATTCTGTCCTGGCTGCAATATTTTGCCCAGAACATGGAGATCGACCTGGAAAAGGTCAAAATTTTGGACATCACCCGGAAGAACAAGAACCTGATCCCCATGGTGGAATCCCACCGGGCAGTGCTGGTGTTCACCGAGGCGGGCCACGCCGATATCTTCTACCGCATGTGGGACGCCGGTCTGGGGGAGTGCGAGGTATGGTACAATGAGGGTTCCGACCCCTCTGGCCCTATTCTCCACAAGCCCCTGAAGGACATGATCAACCGGGGCATCAACGCATCGGCGGGGATGCTCATCCTCAACCCCAACGCCCGCTCCACCTATAAGATCGGTATGGATAACTCCAGTTTCTCCCGGGGGTCTATCCACTATGTAGGCAGCGAGATCCGCTCGGTGATCCTCAACAAGATGCACGCCGACCTGACCGACAACCTGTGCGTTATCAGCGGGGCCTCCATCGCTGTAGAGTCCGCCATCATCGCAAGCGAGGGCACCGTCATCGCCGTGGAGTACAGCGGGGCCGATCGCCGCACCATGGAGGAAAATGCCAATCAGTTTGGCCTGAACAACATTACCATCATCGACCATGTGGACGACGAGACCATGAAGGGGCTGCCGGTGCCCAGCCTGACTATGCTGGTGGCCTCCGCCAGTATGGAGCAGGAGCTGCAGTGTCTGCTCCGCCTGAACCCCCACATGGAATTTGTGATCTATACCCTGGATTTCCGCTGTGCCGCCTCCATCCCTGACTTGTTTGAGTCCCTGGGGATCAAGGAGACAGAGGTGATCCAGATCGCCGTGTCCAAGCTGTCCGGGAAAAACACCTTCAACCAGGAGCCAGCCCCCTGGATCATTACAGGCCGGGCTTGACAGTTCGGTTGGTTTGGAGTATGATATTTAATAATCTATCGTTTTAATGTGCGAAAGACAGTGAAGGAGACAGTAGGGCCAGACGGGAGATCCCAGAGAGCCGGCGGCAGGTGGAAGGCCGGCATCCGTACGTCCTGTCCGAAGATCACTCCGGAGTTCCAGCCCGAACCGGCGTATGCCCCAGTAGGTCCTGGCGGCCCTCCCCGTTACCGGAGGAGCGTATGTTGGTACGCAGGTATTGGGTGGTACAGCGATGTGCTTATATGGCGCTCGT
>NZ_JACJLC010000047.1 GCF_016901955.1 Pseudoflavonifractor phocaeensis | reverse complement strand
CCGGTGGGCAGGATCACCCCCGCCACCAGGTTTTTGTCTCTGTCCAGAATGGCCACGTCGGTGCTGGTGGAGCCGCTGTCGATCCCCACATAGTAATGGCCGTTGCTCATGACCCTTCCTCCCTCTCTCACGCCCATGATCTCCGGAGCAAGAGTCTCGGCAAAGGCCTCCAGCCGGGTGCGCAGCTGTCCGCTGCTCTGGACGGTGTAGTCTGACTCCAGCTTCAGCATGGGGACGGTGAGCTCCCCCCGGAGCTGGGCGTATTCAAAGCCGTAGTAGTCGCAGAATTTCACGGTGTGGTAGATGACCCCCTTCAGGTGGGGGTCCTGGGTGAGCCGCCGCCGGCCGGAGTTGTCCGCCATACGCATACAGGGCAGCTGCTCCAGCAGGGCCCCGGCGTACCAGTCCATGAGGGAATCGAAGTCCCCTCCCGCCGGAGGCATGGCCACATCCCGGTTGTGGACGCAGGTGTCGTTGCGCACCGGCAGGGGCATTGCCTCTTCCATCATCCGGAACAGGGGCTCCCCCACCCTTCCCCCCAGCACGCTGAGGTAGGGCTCCGTAGGCCGGGGGTTGGGGGCAAAGGCTCCCCGGAAGGCTTTTTCATCAAAGCTTGTGCCCTTATACGCCCCGTAGGCCTTGGCCAGCCGCAGCAGCTCGGCTTTGGTGCGCTCTCGGGCGCAGTCTCCCCCGCAGTGGAGCATGTCCATCAGGAAGAGGAAGTCCAGCTTCCCGTGCTCCAGCAGCACATCGTAGGCCGAGCGGATGGTGTCGCAGCAGTTGACCAGCACCAGCTCCCGCACCTCCCCCGACAGGCAGGCCTCCAGCACCGCCTTGCCAAAGCCGCACAGGTTGGGGTGGCTCACCTGATCGCTGCGGTCGAAGCTGTCCGCCATGCCGTCCAGCACGGCGCACTGTCCGCCAAAGGCGGACAGAAGCTCCACTGGGGTATATTTACAGATATAGTGCGTAGTGCTCATGCCCTCTCCCCCTGTTCCGCCTTCAGCATCTCCACAAAGGCCTCCAGCCGGGTGGCCAGCTGGCCCTCCCCGCCGTGGCTGCGGTCGCAGCCGTCCCCGTCCAGCACCAGGGTGGGGATGCCGGCCCGCTCCATGGTCTCCTTGCCCAGCTGGGCCCCGCCCAGGGTGTGCTTGCACCCCCAGTGGCAGAACCAGATGGCCCCGTCGGCCTTTACCTGCCGGGCCACCTGGATGGCCCGTTCAATCCGCCGGGACACCGGCCCGTTGAAGGGCGAGTACACCACCCGCTGGGCCATGGCCTCATAGGGGTCCTTGGAGAACTGGGGCAGGATGCCCTCGTAGCACATATCGCAGCCCACGATCTGGGCCTGGGGGTTGAAGTCCAGGGCGGAGTGCAGGGGCTCCATCCAGAAGGGGATGGTGTGCAGCCACAGCAGCCGCACCCCCCGGGCGGGAGGGGCTTTCTCTACCTCCTCCAGACAGCGGAGGGTGTAGGCCTCGGTCTCCCGGGAGCCCAGCAGGTTGTGGAGGGCGAAGGCGGAGAACATCTCCCCGGTGGCCTCCCCCAGCAGCAGCTTGTCCGCCTTGCGGGTCAGGTACCGGTCATAGTTGGCCAGGCTGCGGACGCTCCGGGCCACCGTCTCCTCCAGCAGGTCCTGATCCAGCTTTTTGCCGGTGTGCTGCTCCAGAAAGGCCACCATCTGCCGCAGCTGCCCGGCTACGTAGTCCACCGCCCCCTGGTCGGCGGCGTAAGGCACGTCCACCACGAACTGGGGCACGTCAAAGTGCTCCGCCAGCCGGCGGAAGGTGAGCATATTGGCGTCGCAGGCCAGGGTGGTATTGAGGATGAACCGGGGCCTGGGCATCAGGCCCTTCTCCGCCGCCCCGATAAACGCCTTGTGATAGGAGCAGAAGGTCTCGGGCAGGCCCTCGCTCTCAGCGTACTGGAGGAAGGACTGCTCGGCCTGGGTGCCCGAGAGAAAGCACCCAAACCCCTCGCAGGAGTATGGGTGCAGTCCCAGGGCCAGCAGGGGCTCGCAGGGGAGGAACAGGCTGGCCATAGCCGCCTTCTCCGGGTGGACCAGGGGGGCGATCATGGAGTCCATGGTCTGCACCGCCGCCATCTGGGCCGCCCGGTTCACCCCCCTGCCGGGGGCCAGCTGAAGTTGCAGTTTTTTGGCCCGGTAGCCGGTGGCAAGCCACCGCCGGGCGCTCTCCGGGTCCTTGTCGCACCGGGTCTGGACCCAGGCGCCAAAGGACGTGACAATATCTCTCATGGGGTACCTCGCTTGCGTTGGAGTCTGTGTTTGGACGGGAAGAGCAGGATGAGAGTGGAGATACGGTGCTGGTTTGCCTGTAGGGGCGACCTGCGGTCGCCCGGCTGCACTGGTCTGGGAAACGGGGCAGCGGGCGGCCACAGGCCGCCCCTACAATTCCCTGCCCGCATGTCCAGGGTTTGAGAAAGGGTTCAGGGCTTGCAGATGCCGCAGGGGGAATAGCCCTGGTCGATCAGGGTCTGCCGGTCGCCGGTGTAATCCTGCCGGTTGGCATCGCTCATGCTCTCCACGCCGGAGCAGTCGGGCAGGTGAAACTTTTTGGAGCTGGTGTTGAGGACATAGCTGGTCTCCCCGCCGGTGGTCTGGGGCAGCTCCTCTCCCGCCAGGGCGCTGAGGCCGGTGGCGTAGTCGATGGTGATACCGGGCTGATTGTTGTAGGCGTAGACGCAGAAGGTGACCCCTTCCCCGCTGTCCTCCACACTGTAGCCCTCCATCAGCACCCCCCGGGCCACCAGCTCCTCCCCCTCAAAGATGGGGGTCACCCGGTAGAGCACGTGGTTTTCCGTCTCTTTTACGTAGTCGGCCACCAGGTTCTCAAAGGGGAGCATCCCGTCCACGTTGAGGGCCCGGGTGCCGGTGATGAGATTTTTCTCGTTGGCGTTCTCCCCGGTGAGCTGGAAGCCGATGAGGTGACAGCGGTTGTACAGGTACTTGCCGTCTACGCTGTCGTACTGGACACTCTGCCAGCCGGTGGGCTTGATCTGGCTGATGCTCTCCCGGTCCCCGGTGGGCATCAGGTCCACCCCCACGCAGGCGTAGGCCACCCCGCAGCGGCCCAGGCTGTCCAGGTCGCTGTAGGTCTCAAAAGAGGTGGTGGTATAGTCCTCCTCTGTAAAGTAAGGCTGGTTGTCATTTACCGTCACATAAGGCTCGCCGGCATACTCCGGCAGGCTGGACAGGTCGTAGGAGGGGGCGGCGGTCTGTCCGCCCCCGGCCATCTGGCCGCAGCCGCTGAGCAGCAGGGCGCACAGCAACAGCAGCACAGACAGCCCACGGGATAGGCGTTTCATCTGGTATAGACCTCTTTCGTCAGCAATTTGTGGGAGTGGCCGGGAAATTCCACCGTACTCCGCAGCACAAACCCGGCGGAAACCGGGTCGAAATCCAGCCTGGCGTCGGCGGGATAGACCCGGTTCCACCTGTAAAGGATGATTCCTTTCGTATCCTTGAGATAAGGGGCCAAGGGGGGAAATTCCGCGAAGCAAAGGTCCTCCTCCCCCGCCGCCTGGAGAAAGTCCTCCCCCACCACGGCGTTGGGGGGCAGAGGGTCAAACTGCCGGGCGGTATAGGGGTTCATTCGCAGGGGCCGATCCCCCGCCGCCGTCAGCAGGTCGGCCCGGAGCGCCCGGTCCATGCTCTGCCTGCGGCCGCCGAAGGCCATGCCCCCCTTGTCGTCCACACACACCACCAGGATCATGATCAGCCCTCCAGCAGGGCCATCAGCTCCGCCTCGGTGAGGACGGGGATACCCAGGTCGTTGGCCTTCTTCAGCTTGGACCCGGCGGCCTCCCCGGCCACCACATAGCTGGTCTTTTTGGACACCGAGCCGGACACCTTGCCCCCCTGGGCCTCGATGAGGGCGGCGGCCTCCTTCCGGTCCATAGTGGGCAGGGTGCCGGTGAGCACGAAGGTCTTACCCGCCAGAGCGTCCCCCACCGGAGCCTCGGTGCTGTCAAAGGACACTCCGGCCTCCCGCAGGGCGTCGATGAGGTGGCGGCTCTGGTCACTGGCAAACCAGTCCAGCAGGCTCTGGGCCGTGATCCCGCCGATGTCGGGGACAGCGATAAGCTCCTCCTGGGTGGCAGCCATCAACGCGTCCAGGGTCCCGAATCGGGCGGCCAATACCTTTCCCGCCTTCTGGCCCACCTGCCGGATACCGAAGGCGAAGAGCAGCCGCCCCAGCCCGGCGGATTTGGACTTCTCAATGGCGGCCATGAGGTTTTCTGCGCTCTTTTTGCCCATGCGCTCCAGGGGCTCCACCTGGGCGGCGGTGAGGCTGTACAGGTCGCCGGGGCCGGACACCAGCCCCGCCCCCACCAGGGCCTCCACCACGGCGGGGCCCAGCCCCTCGATATCCATGGCGTCCCGGCTGGCAAAGTGGACCAAATGCCGCAGCCGTTGGGCGGGGCACTCGGCCCCCGTGCACCGAATATGGGCCCCGTCCTCATCCCGGACCACCGGAGCCCCGCACACCGGACAGTGGTCGGGCAGATGGTAGGGGGCCGTGCCCTCGGGCCGCTTATCCTTGAGGACCGACACGATCTCCGGGATGATCTCCCCCGCCTTCTGCACCAGCACGGTATCTCCGATGCGGATGTCCTTCTCGGTGATGAAGTCCTGGTTGTGGAGGGTGGCGTTGGTGACGGTTGTGCCTGCAAGGCGTACAGCCTTTACAATCGCCTTGGGCGTAAGCACGCCGGTGCGGCCCACCTGCACCACGATATCCTCCACCACGCTCTCCTTCTGCTCGGGGGGATACTTGTAGGCGGCGGCCCACCGGGGGAATTTGGCGGTGGAGCCCAGGGTCTCCCGCTGGGCCAGGTCATTGACCTTAATGACCGCCCCGTCGATGTCAAAGGGGAAGTCCTCCCGGCCGTCTCCCAGGGCGGCCACCCGCTCCGCCGCCTCCTGAATGGAATGACAGGTGTAATGGGGAATCACTTTAAAGCGCTGCTCCCGCAAGTATTCCAGGGTTTCAGTGTGGGTGGTGAAGGTCCTGCCCTCCGCCCACTGGATGTTGAATACCCGGATATCCAGCTTCCGGGAGGCGGCGATCTTGGGATCCAGCTGTCGCAGAGAACCCGCCGCCGCGTTCCGGGGATTGGCAAACAAGGGCTCCCCGTTCAGTTCCCGCCGGGCGTTGAGCTGTTCAAAGCTTTTCTTGGGCATAAACACCTCTCCCCGGACGATGAGAGAGGGCAGGGCCTCCGGCAGACGCAGGGGGATGGAGGGGATGGTTTTCAGATTTTCCGTCACATCCTCCCCCACCTGGCCGTCGCCCCGGGTAGCTCCCCGGACAAAAAGGCCGTTCTCGTACTCCAGAGCCACCGACAGCCCGTCCACCTTGGGCTCCACGTCGTACTCCACCCCGGCGGGCAGGGCTTCCCGCACCCGCTGGTCAAAGTCGCCCAGCTCCTCCACCGAGAACACGTCCTGAAGGCTCTCCAGAGGCACCCGGTGGCGTACCTCGGCAAAGCCGTCGGCCACCTTGCCCCCCACCCGCTGGGTGGGAGAGTCAGAAGTGATCAGCTCCGGATATTTTGCCTCCAGCTCCTCCAGCCGGCGGAGCTTGTGGTCGAAATCGTAGTCGGACATGCTGGGGTTGTCCAGCACATAATACTCATAGTTGGCCTGCTCCAGTTCCCGGCGCAGGTCCAGGATCTCCTGTTTCTCGTCCATGACGGACCTCCACTTGAAATCTTCGGGTCAGTTTGGGGGCAATCTTGCCAAGCAGCAGGGCCACAAGCCCACCCAGGAACGCCCCCAGGGTATTGAGGATCAGATCGTCCACGTCGGTGGAACGGTTGACAAAGAGCTGCAAAAACTCCACGGCCAGAGACGTACAGAAGCCCACCGCCAGCCCCTTCCACCAACGGGGCCGCCACAGCAGGTTGGGAAAAAAGCCCACGGGCACAAAGATCAGGGCGTTGGCCAGGGCCATATAAAAGGTCCAGCTCCCCGGATGGAGGAAGGGCTGGTAGAAATAGGGCCGCCAGCCGATATACTGAACCGACTCCCACAGGGGCGTGATGGGGAAAAAGGCGGTCTCCCCCCGGAGGGCTGCCTGCCAGTGGTATACCGTCCAGAAGTTGGAGGGAAACACCGTCAGGGCGGCCAGCCCGGCGCAGAACAGCACAAAGACCAGCAGGCCCGCCTCCCGGACCGGGGAGCTGCCCAGCCCCCGGCGGGCCAACCGGCCCCGCCGCCGGGGCAGCAGGGCCAGAAAGGCCCCCGCCCCAAGGACCATACAGGGCAGCATCTGCTTGACATAATCCCAGGTGATCTCCGCATACCAGAGCAGGGTATTCATCGTAAAACCGCCTCCTTTTCCCTATCATACCACAGGGAAAGAGGGCCATGTCTTACGCTTTTCTTACGAACCCGGAACGATCCCCCGTGGGATACCGGACCGCCCCTATCACTGCCCCAGGTAGGTCTGGGGCACCTCTCCCACCAGCAGGGTCTCCGCCAGGCACACCTGTGCGGACACCTGGGCGGTCTCCTGCCCTCCGGGGACCAGCAGGGTGAGCTCCACGCTCACGTCCAGCAGGAGCTGGTGGAGGGTCTGGTTGATGCCCTGGGCGGTGAACCGGTTGGAAAACTCCGCCTGGGGCACCGCCGCCGTCACCACACGCACCGGCACCGACGGTCCCCAGCCGGCGGCCACCGCCAGGCCGGTGAGGCTGCCTAGAGGCACCCCCAGGGTCTTGGCGTCCAGCCCTTCCACCTGCTCCAGCACCTGAGACAGAATGTCGGTACGCAAGGTATTTAGCTTCACAGAGTCCACCGTCAAAAGGGTTACCCGCCCGGCATCGTCCCGCTCCAGGGTGACCAGGTCGGCGTAATCCACCCCCTGGCGGGCCATGGACTGGGCCACCGCCTCGTTGAGGATGGCGGTGACCTGGTTCTGCACCCTGAGGCTGGCCAGGGCGGTGACCGCGGGCCGCAGGGCTCCGTCGATCAGGCAGATCACGGCCAGGGCCAGAGCCACTCCCAGGGCGGCTGCGGCCAGCAGCGGACCCCTCCCCTGCCTTGTCCTCCGGGGAAAAAAACGACCTATCCGGAGCCCCTTCAACCAAATCACCCCCGGCACAGGTTATGCCGGGGCTGGCCCGTCTTATACCTTCAGCAGCTCGTTCACCGCCAGCATGACGCCAGCCTTGCCGCTCTCGTAGGTAAGCCCTCCCTGGAGATAGGCGGTATAGGGCTCCCGCATGGGGGCGTCGCAGGACAGCTCGATGGAGGCCCCCTGGATGAAGGCTCCGGCAGCCATGATGACCTGGCTGTCATAGCCCGGCATGTCCCAGGGCTCCGGGGTGACGAAGGAGTCCACCGGAGCCCCGAACTGGATGCCCTTGCAGAACTTCTTCAGGGGATCGGGGGCGCCGAAGTGGATCATCTGGATGATATCGTGGCGCATCGCGTCAGAGGCCGGGTCCACCTGGTAGCCCAACAGCTCCATCATCCGGGCGGCGAAGACCGCAGTCTTTACCGCCTGAGCGGTGGTGTGGGGAGCCAGGAACAGTCCCTGGTACAGGCTGCGGTTGGCCCCGAAGGTGGAGCCGCACTCCTTGCCGATGCCCGGGGTGGTGAGCCGCATGGCGGCCCCCTCCACCAGATCACGGCGTCCGGCGATGTAGCCGCCGGTGGGGGCCAGACCGCCGCCGGGATTCTTGATGAGGGAGCCCACCACCAGGTCGGCTCCCACCTGGGTGGGCTCCATGGTCTCCACGAACTCTCCGTAGCAGTTGTCCACCAGCACGGCGGCGTTGGGGTTGTTGTCCTTCACCACGCGGGCCAATGCCCCGATCTCCTCCACCGACAGGGAGGCCCGGGTGGCGTAGCCCTTGGAGCGCTGGATGAGCACCGCCTTCACCCGGGGGTCTTTGACCGCCTCCGCCAGGGCGGCGGGGTCTGGAGCATTGTCAAGTAGTTCCACTTGCCTGTATTCGATGCCGTAGCTTTTCAGGGAACCGGGGCCCTTGTCTACCACCCCGATGACCCCAAGCATGGTGTCATAGGGAGCCCCCACGGCGGACACCAACACATCGCCGGGTTTCAGGGCCCCGAAGAGGGCGCAGGTGATGGCGTGGGTGCCGTTGACGAACTGCACCCGCACCAGGGCGTCCTCGGTGCCGAAGATCTCGGCGTAGATCTGGTCCAGGGTGTCCCGGCCCAGGTCGTCGTAGCCGTAACCGGTGGTACCGGCAAAGTGGGCCTCGGCCACCCGGAACTTCTGGAAGGCGGAGAGCACCTTCTGGGTGTTCTCCTCGGCGATGGCGTCGATGCGGGCGTACTGCTCCGCCAGATCGGCCTGGGCCTGGGCGGCCAGGGCTTTCACTTTATCACTTATCTGTAAAGTCATATTACTTGCTTCATCCTGTTCTATCTGTGTTTGCGGGTTAGGCGGGCCGCTCCTGGTACCGGTCAGTCCAGGCTGTCCCGGGCGAAGGCGGCCACCAGGGCGGCGCAGGCCTGGGCGTCGTCCAGATCGGCCGCTTCCATGGGGGTGTGGACATACCGGGTGGCCACCGAGATGCCCCCGGTGTACACCCCCGCCCGGCTCTGGTGGATGGCTCCGGCGTCGGTGCCGCCGAACCGGAGGATGTCACGCTGGTAAGGGATTTCCCTTGCCTGTGCAAGCGCCTCCAGGCGTTTCACCACCTTGGGATGGCAGATCACAGAGCTGTCCATCACCTTGATGGCCGCCCCCTTCCCCGCCGCGCTGGAGCACTCATGGGGGGCGTCGGGGATGTCGTCGGAGTCGGTGACGTCCACGGCAATGCCGTAGTCCGGGTCGATGCCATAGGCGGCGGTGCGGGCCCCCCGGAGCCCCACCTCCTCCTGGACGGTAAAGACGAAATAGAGGTCGTTGGGACTCTCCCCCACCTGCTCCATGGCCTTGAGCAGGATGGCGCAGGCGATCCGGTCGTCCAGATAGGGGGAGAACAGGGTGCTGCCCGACACAAAGGCGGGGGTGTCGTACACGGCGATGTCTCCCACCTGCACCATGGCTCTGGCCTGGGTCTCATCCCTTGCGCCTACGTCAATGTAAAGGTGTTCCAGTTTCCAGTCCTTGGGCTCCACCTTCCCCTGGACGGCCACCACGCCCCGGGTGCCGTTCTTGAAGCGGACGGGGGTGCCGGGCAGGTCGTGGGGGGACAGCCCTCCCACCTGGCCGAAGCGGAGGAAGCCCTTTTCATCGATGTGGGTGACGATCATGCCGATGGAGTCCATGTGGGCGGCGAACATCACCTTTTTGCCACTGCCCTTTTTGTGGCAGATCAGGCTGCCCAGGGGGTCGGTGGTGATCTCGTCCACCCAGGGCTCGGCCATGGCCCGGATGGCGGCGGCCACTTCTCCCTCGTCCCCCGAGGGGCCGTGGCAGGCGTTGAGGGCTTTTACGATGTCAAACAGTTCCATATGGTCAGTCCTCCTTGGACAAATGGGTGATAAAAGCCCGGGTCAGGGCCAGCATGGCCTGAGCGTCCTCCAGGCGGGCCAGGGACACAGGGGTATTCGGGTAGCGCACCGGCAGGGCCAGGGCCGCTGTCCGCACGCCGGTGGCCGCCCGCTGGACCGCCATGGCGTCCCCCTTGCCGGAGATGTCCTCACGGAGCTGCCAGGGGATGGCGTGGGCCTCCGCCAAGGAGCGCAGGGTCTCAAAGAGGCCCCGGTCCGCCAGCACTCCCTGGTCCATGAAGGGCAATACCACACCCTTGCCCAGGGCGCAGCCCCGCCGGTGGGCGGGGACCCCGGGCAGGTCGGCGGCGGAAGCCCCCTCCAGCACCAGGGCCACCTCCGGGCGCACCGAAAAGGCGGCCCCGAAGGCCCCCCGGGCCCCTACCTCCCGCTGGGCGGTAAAGACGAAGGTACAGTCCATGGGCAGCTCCTCCGCCAGCAGCGTCAGCAGCACGGCGCAGCCCATGCGCCCGCCCAGGGCCCTGCCCTTCAGCAGGTTCCCCAGGGCCTCGGGGGGGCAGTCAAAGGCGGCCACGTCCCCCAGATGGACCAGCTTTTGGGCCTCTTCCTTGTTTTTGGCCCCAATGTCCAGATAAAAGTCCTCCAGCTTGGGGACGTTCTTCTCCTCGTCCCGGCCCACCAGGTGGTAGGCCTTCAGCCCCACCACGGCGGGCAGGCAGTTGGGCCCCACCAGCACTCGCTTGCCCAGCAGCACCCGGCGGTCGATCTGGCCCACGGCGTCAAATTTCAGATAACCCTCGTCGGTAATGGCGCGCACCATCAGCCCCGGCTCGTCCATGTGGGCGGTGAGCAGCAGCTTGCTGCCGGTGGGCTTTTCGCCTTTTTTAAAGGCGATGACGTTGCCCATGGCGTCCACCCTGAGCTGGTGGGCCAGCGGCCCGGCCTGGTCCAGGATGAAGTCCCGTACCCGGTCCTCCCAGCTGGATACCCCGGGCAGGGCGCATAATTGTCTCAGCAGTTCCTTCACAGCGGCCCCTCCTTTCCCAGATCGGTCACAAAGGCGGCCAGCAGGGCGGCGGTGTGCTCCAGATCGTCCAGGGACAGGGTCTCAATGGGGCTGTGCATATACTTCAAAGGCACCGAGAGCACGGCAGTGGCCACCCCTTCCCGGCTGATCTGCATCTCCCAGCCGTTGGTGCCGGTGTGGCCGGACATGATCTCCTGCTGACAAGGGATCTTCCTTTCCACTGCCTTGTCCAGCAGGCGTTTGGTCATCCACCGGGTCATGTTGGGCCCCACCCCCACGGCGGGGCCGCCCCCCAGGACAAAGGTCTTGTCCGCCGGGCCGTCTGGGGTGCGGCCATGGGTCACGTCCACCGCCACGCAGCAGTCGGGCCGGACGGCCCAGGTGCCCACGGTGGCCCCCGCTCCGGAGACCTCCTCCCGGGTGGAGCCCATCACATATACGTCCACGTCCAGCGCCCGGTCCTTCAGCAGCTCCATGCACCGCAGCAGAGTGGCAAAGCAGGAGCGGTCGTCCATGGCCTTGCCGCACATCTGCCCCTCTCCCAGAGGGAAGCAGGACCCCCGGTACACCATGGGGGTACCGATGAGCTCCTCCGCCTGGGCCTGGGTCAGGCCGGCGTCCACCACCAGCTCTGTAATGGGGATAGACTTGTCAGTATCCGCCTGGTGAGGGCCTGGGGCTGCCACGATCCCCACCATAGGGGGCTCGGTCAGGATGGTGAGCTCCCGGCCGGGAAGCATCCGGGGGTCCACCCCGCCGATGGTGCGGAACCGGAGAAAGCCCTCCTCCGCCCCGGTGACCATCAGGCCGATCTCGTCCAGATGGGCGTCCAGCAGCACCTTTTTGGCCCCTTCCCTGCCGCACCGGCGGACGCCCAGCAGGTTGCCCATCCGGTCCACCCAGGTCTCGTCCACAAAAGGCGCTAAGAAGTCCCTGGCCGCCTGGGCGGCCGGGGATTCAAAACCGGAGGGGGCCGTGCAGCCGCACAGCCCCTCCAGCGTCTGTCTCATATCCAAAATGTCAGTTCCTCCTTCGTGGGGCGGGGCGTCCGGAGGCCGCCCCCTACCGCAGTTCGTAGGGGCCGGCGTCCCCGACGGCCCGCCAAACCCTTGTGTCCTGGTCAGGCCAGTCCGTAGATGATCTTCTTGAAGGCGGCGCCCCGCTCCATAAAGTTCTTGAACTTGTCAAAGGAGGCACAGGCCGGGGACAGGATGACCACGTCTCCGGGCTGGGCGGCCTGGTGGGCGGCCAACACCGCCTGCTCAAAGTCGTCGATGACATGGATGGGCAGAGCCGCCGGGAGATAATCGGGAGTGGCCTCCACCGCCTCTTTGATCTTCTGGGCGGTATGACCTGTCAGGAACAATTCCTTTACATGCGCTGTGATCTCAGGGCCCAGAACGTCAAAGGGGATGTGCTTGTCATAGCCGCCGGCGATGAGGATCACCTTCTGCTGGAAGGAGCGCAGACCGGCGATGGTGCGGGAGGGACTGGAGGCGATGGAGTCGTTGTAATACTTCACGCCCCGCAGGGTACGCACCAGCTCGATGCGGTGCTCCACCCCGGCGAACTTCTGGGCAAAGGTGCGGATCACCTGGTCGGGCACCAGACCGTCCAGGGCGGTGATGGCCGCCATGTAATTCTCCACGTTGTGCTCGCCGGGCAGCAGGATGTCGGCCACCGGCAGCACCGGGCGTTCGTGCATCTGGTTGCGCACCCAGGTCACCCCGTCCCGGAGGAAGGCTCCCCGCTCCGGCTCCGTTGTCCGGCTGAACATGGCCACCCGGCCGGGGGCCTCGTCGGCAAAGCTCCGGGTGATCTCGTTATCGGCGTTGACCACCAGCAGGCCACCCTCGTCCTGGTGGAGGAAGATGTTCTCCTTGGCCCCGATGTACTCCTCCATGGACGTGTGTACGTCCAGGTGGTTGGGGGCCAGGTTGGTGACCACGGCGATATCAGGGCTTTGCTGCATGGTCATCAGCTGGAAGGAGGACAGCTCCAGCACCGCCACGTCGTCCGGCTCCATGCCGTCCACGTCAGGCAGCAGGGGCTTGCCGATGTTGCCCCCCACATAGGCGGTCTGGCCGGCGGCCTTCAGCAGCTCGGCAATGATGGTGGTGGTGGTGGTCTTTCCGTCGCTGCCGGTGACGGCGATGGTCTTGCAGGGGCAGACCTGGAAGAACACCTCCATCTCAGAGGTCAGGATGGCCCCCTTCTGAAGGGCGGCCACCAGCTGAGGCAAATCGGGCCGCATCCCGGGGGTACGGAAAATGACCTCAAAATCCAGATCCTCCAGGTAGTCCTCTCCCAGCTTCAGAGTGGCTCCCAGGCTCTCCAGCTCCTCCGCCAGGCCGGCAAAGGCGCTCATGGGCTTTTTATCGCAGGCGGTGACCTTGATCCCCGCCCGGAGCAGCATTTTAATCAGGGGGGTATTGGACACGCCGATGCCGATGACGGCCACCCGCTTGCCCTTCAGTCTGGACAGGTATTCCTGTATGGCGGAACGCTTCATGGACAGTTCCTCCTTTTCTTTGTTTAACCAATTTATTATATCCCACTTGGCGGAAAAAAGCAAACAGAGTTGGGGTTTGATTTGACAATCCGGCGGGGATAGGGTAAAATAGTCGGGCAAGCAAGCTGGACAGCCGCGCGGCCGGGGGGAAACGCCCGGCTGTGAGGAAAGTCCGGGCTCCACAGGGCAAGGATAACGGGTAACACCCGCCGGGGGCGACCCTAGGAAAAGTGCAACAGAGATATACCGCCTCGGCCCATATGGGGCCCCCGCGAAAGCGTTTGCTTTCGTGGGGAGAGGAGGCGCAGCGGAAGGAGCGAGCTTTGCCGCTTGCGGCGAAGCGAGGGATCTGGAGCTTGCGCCGACGAGGTAAGGGTGGAAAGGCGAGGTAAGAGCTCACCCGATGGCGTGCCAAGCGTCCATCGCTGTAAACTCTATCCGGAGCAACGCCGTGGAGGGACATGAGGCCGGCCCGGCCGTCCCGGGGAGGCGGCTTGAGCGTACCGGCAACGGTGCGTCGAGATAGATGGCTGTCTTAAAGGACAGAACCCGGCTTACAGGCTTACTTGCAGATACGGCGGCCCGGAGCGTGCAGCTCCGGGCCGTGTGACTGTCGGAAAAGTCCCTTGGCCTTTTCCGACAAAAGGTTGCATGACAGCCAGACCTCGATTTCTTGTGAAATTGTCGGTCTGTCCGTCATGAGAAGTCTCATTTCCAAGGCGCATGTCCTTGGAAATGACGGATTTTGATTTTATTTTGCCGCCTGCGGGCGGCAAAACTCTGCGAGGCTCCCTGTAGGGGAAATTTTTCGACACGCTGGCGGCCCGGAGCGTGCAGCTCCGGGCCGTGTTTTTTATGGGAAACCCTTGACTCTTCCCTTACGTCAGATGGTACACTGGACTTACCAAGGAGGGATGGCCATGAAGATCAAAGAGGTATGCGCCCAGACGGGACTCACCGAACGGGCGGTGCGGTTTTATGTCCAGGAAAAGCTGGTGGCCCCCCAGGCCCAGCGCCGGGGCGGGCGGACCTGGCTGGACTTCTCCCCTGCCGACGTGGACCGGCTGCGGGCCATCGCCACCCTGCGGAAGGCGGGCTTTACGCTGGAGGAGATCCGCTCCATGGGGGCGGATTTCCGGGGAAACGCCCCCAACGCCGCCTTTGCCCTGCGGCGGCGGCTCCAGGAGGCGCTGGACGCCTATGACAAGCTCCGCTTTACCGACACCGCCCAGGCCTCTGGCCTGGAGGACTACGCCGCCCTGCTGGAGCGGGAGGTGTCCGCCCGGGAGCTGCCCGCCGCCGACCAGCGGGGGCCCCTCTCCCGGCTGAACTGGGCCTCCATCTGGGAGACCCTGTGCATGATCCTGGCGGTGATCCTGGCCTGGCGGCTGTACGCCTGGCTGGTGGACGCCCTTTCCCGGGTCTCCGATCTGTTCTTCTTCGTCTTTATGAACGTGCTGGTGGTGCTGATCCCCTTTCTGGTGGTGTTCCTGCCCGTCGCACTGGTACTGGGCAGCAAGGCGGGCAAGTGGCTGTACCGGCATCTGGAATATGTGCCCTGACAGGAAAGGGGCCTGCCGTTATCCGGCAGGCTCCTCTTTATGCGTAAATTCAGTCCTGATCCCAGTTGTGCCACACGTTCTGCACGTCGTCGTTGTCCTCCAGCAGGTCAATGAGCTTCTCCATGTTCTTGATGTCGTCCTCATTTTCCAGCTTGACGTAGTTCTGGGGCACCATCTCCACGGCGGCCTGGACGAAGGTGTAGCCCTTCTCCTCCATAGCGGCCAGGACGGTGCCGAAGGAATCTGGGTCGGTGTACACCTCGAAGACCTCGTCCTCCACCTGCATGTCGTCGGCGCCGCAGTCCAGGGCGTCCATCATGACGGTGTCCTCGTCCAGGTCCTCCTTCTCGATGACGATGACGCCCTTGCGGTCGAAGGACCAGGACACGCAGCCGGTGGCCCCCAGGCCCTTGCCGTACTTGTCCAGCAGGTGGCGCACCTCGGGGGCGGTGCGGTTGCGGTTGTCGGTGAGGGCGTCCACGATGACGGCCACGCCGGAGGGGCCGTAGCCCTCGTACACCACGTTCTCGTAGCTGTCGGTGTTGCCGGAGCCCAGGGCCTTGTCGATGGTACGCTTGATGTTGTCGTTGGGCATGTTGGCGGCCTTGGCCTTGGCAATGACGGTGGCCAGGCGGGAGTTGTTATTGGGGTCGCCGCTGCCGCCGGTCTTGACGGCCACGATCATCTCGCGGGCGATCTTGGTAAAGATCTGAGAGCGTTTGGCGTCAGCCGCGCCCTTGGTTTTCTGAATATTATGCCACTTGGAATGTCCTGACATGGTATCGTTCCCTTCTCGTCGAAAATCAGCGCAATCAGTTTATCACTTTTTCCGGAGCTTGGCAAGTGCTCACAGATAGGAAAACACCTCTTTGTGCGCCTGGGTGGTAAGCACCTCCACCTTGGGGAAGCCATCGGCCAGCCACTTGGCCAGCACGGGCACCACCACCTGCTCGGTGGGATAGTGTCCGGCGTCGATGAGGTTGACTCCCAAAGCCTTGGCGTCCAGGAAGCCGTTGTACTTCACGTCGGCGGTGACGAAGGTGTCGCACCCCATGGCCAGGGCGTCCTTGAGCATGTCGGCACAGGCGCCGCCCCCCACCGCCACCCGGCGCACCGGGCGGCGGGCATCCACGAACCGGACCCCGTTGGCCCCCAGGGCCTCCTTGACGAAGGCGGCAAAGGCGGGGGCGTACATGGGCACCCCGGCGGTATTGCCCACCCGACCGATCCCGTAGGGCCGGCCGGAGGCGTCCACCCCGTCCTGCTTCAGCTGCTCGATCTGGGTGAGGCCCAGCTTCTGGGCCAGGGCGTCGTTCACCCCGCCGCTCACCGCGTCCAGATTGGTGTGGGCGCAGATGGCGGCGATCCCCCCCTCGGCCAGGGCCAGCAGGGTGCGCCCGGTTGGATCGGCGTCGGTAATGGACTTGGCGGGGAAAAAGAGCACCGGGTGGTGAGACACGATGAGCTGGCACCCCAGCCCGGCGGCCTCGGCAGCCACCTCCTGGGTGATATCCAGACTCACCAGCACCTTATCCACCTGCCGGTCTCCCCGGCCCACCAGGAATCCGGCGTTGTCAAAGTCCATTTGCAGGGAAAACGGGGCCAACCCGTCCAGGTAGCGATAGATCTCTCTTACCGTTGCCACGATAACCACTCCTCTCTCAGTTCCAGCAGGCCGGTGTGGACCTGCTCCATCTCCGCCCGCCGGGGGCCGTCCTCCGGCCGGGTGGACCGGGCCAGGCCCTCCGCCGCCCGGGCGGTCTGGGCCACCAGCCGGTTCAAGTACTCCTCCCGCAGGGGAGCCTCCTCCCCCTTGCGCTGCCGCCCCGCCCAGGCCTCCGCCGGAGTCAGCTCCCCCATGGGGCCGGGCTGCACCACGAAAGTGGTGTATAGGGTGTCCCCTTCCCGGCTCAGCAGCTCACGGGCAATGGTGTAGCCGTGGGCCTGGAGCCACCGCCGCAGCTCGGGCTGGGCGCTCATGGGCTGGAGCAGCAACAGGCAGTCCGCCCGCCACACCCAGGGGGCGGCGGCCAGAATGTCCGCGATGGTCTCCCCGCCCATACCGGCGATGGCGATGGTGTCCGCCTCCCCGGGAGCCACCCCCGCCAGACCGTCGCACAGGCGGAAGTCCATCTGTTGGGTCAGGTTATATTTTTCCGCCGTAGCCCTGGCCCGGTCCAGAGGCCCCTTCCGCAGGTCGCAGGCCAGGGCCTTTGTGATGATCCCCCGTTGGAGGAGCCATGCCGGCAGATATGCGTGGTCAGTACCAATATCGGCGAATTTTGCCCCCGTCGGTACCTGCTCCGCCACCGAACGAAGCCGGGGGGTCAGCTGGATGGGACGCATCCCGGTCACCTCCGATCAACGATCACTCTTGTAAAGCAAAAAAGGAGCGGTTGAACCGCTCCTTTTCCGTTGCCTGATTACTGGGCATCCGCCATGTTGGCGTTCAGCTTGGCCAGCAGCTCGTTCACATCCACGCCGTGGACCATGCAGGCCTCCTCCACGGTCTCACCCCGGGAAGAGGGGCAGCCCAGGCAGTGCATGCCGATGGACAGGAAGATGGGAGCGGTCTGGGGCGCGATGTCCAGGATATCGCCGATGATGGTATCTTTCGTGATCTGAGCCATAGGGAGAATACCTCCAACTTTCTAGGATATCGGTAGTATATCCTATTTCCCGACATTTTGCAAGAGGAGATAAAAAAATAGCGGGGAGATATGATATTGACTTACGGCCAGTATCATATCTCCGCCCTTATCTCAGAGGAACGCCAGGGCCTCCCGGATGTTGCGCACCCGGATGAGCCGGAGGCCGTCCGGCACCTCCAGCTTGGCGCCGGTCCGCTGGGGCACCAGGCACTTGGTAAAGCCCAGCCGGTGGACCTCGCTGAGCCGCTGGCCCAGGGCGTTCACCGACCGCAGCTCCCCGGTGAGGCCCACCTCTCCGATGGCGGCCAGATCGCCAGGCACCGGCCGGTCCCGGAAGGAGGAGGCCAGGGCCACCACCATGGCCAGGTCGGCGGCAGGCTCGTCCAGAAACAGACCGCCGATGACGTTGATATAGGCGTCGCAGGAGCTGACCATCAGCCCGCCCCGCTTCTCCAGCACCGCCAGCAGCAGGTTCACCCGGTTGAAGTCAAAGCCGTTGGAGGTACGCCGGGGCACGTTGAAGCTGGTGGGGGCCAGCAGGGCCTGGACCTCCGCCAGCACCGGCCGCACCCCCTCCATGACACAGGTGACGCAGGTACCGGGGGCGTCCTGGGGCCGGCCGGACAGCAGCAGCTCCGAGGGGTTTGGTACCTCCGTCAGTCCCCCGTCTCCCATCTCGAATACCCCGATCTCGTTGGTGGCCCCGAACCGGTTCTTGGCTGCCCGGAGGATACGGTAGGAGTTTTGCTGCTCCCCCTCGAAGTAGAGCACACAGTCCACCATGTGCTCCAGCACCTTGGGCCCGGCGATGGAGCCCTCCTTGTTCACATGACCGATGACGAACACGGTAATCCCCCGGCCCTTGGCCAGGTTCATCAGAGCCAGGGTGCAGTCCTTCACCTGGCCCACGCTGCCCGGGGCGGCGGTGAGCTCGCTGTTGTACATGGTCTGGATGGAGTCCACGATGAGCACATCGGGCTTCAATTCCTCCACCGCCTCTACCACGTCCTCCAGGCTGGTCTCGGCCAGCAGGTAGAGTTCCCCGCTCCGCACTCCCAGCCGCTCGGCCCGCAGCTTGATCTGCCGCTCGGACTCCTCGCCGGAGACGTAGAGCACCTTGGCAAACCGGCACAGATTGTGGCAGATCTGGAGCATCAGGGTGGACTTGCCGATACCCGGCGCGCCTCCCACCAGCACCAGGGAGCCCTGGACGGCGCCGCCCCCCAGCACCCGGTCCAGCTCACTCATGCCGGTGGCGAACCGCAGCTCTTCGGTGGTCTCCACCTCCTCCATCCGCCGGGGCCGGGCCGCCCCATGGCGGGCGGGGGCGGAAGATGCCGCCGGGCTTTTGCGTTTGGTATCGGCGGGCTGCTCCACAATGGTGTTCCACGCCTTGCAGGCGGGGCACTGGCCCGCCCACTTGGGCAGCTCGTTGCCGCACTCAGTACAATAAAACATGGTTTTTGCTTTCACGGGCGAATACTCCTCCCCTTCTCTTGTGGTATGGGTCTATGGAGGGCGTCGGGGTGACGCCTCTACGAAATCAGCTTCTCCTCATACTGAAGCCACGCCCCGGTGAGGGCGGCGGCCAGCTGAAGCTGATAGCCCTCTGAGGTCAGCTTTGCCTCCTCCTCTGGGTTGGACAAAAAGCCGCATTCCACCAGGATGGCTGGGCGGGTGACATGGTTCATCAGGTAGACGGTATCCGGAATGGGCTTGGCCTGGCGACCGTTGTCCGGGTCCACCGCCTGGCGCAGCGCCTCCTGTGTGTAGGCCGCCCATTCCTGGCTGCCCGCCGTGGGGGCGTAAAAGACCTGGGCCCCGTGGTACTTGGAATTGGTGAACATATTCTGGTGGATGCTCAGCAGCACCCCGTAATCGGTCTCCTCCACCGCCGCCACTCGGTTTTTCAGGTCGGAGGTCTTTTTCTCCCGCAGAGTGTCCGCCGAGGGGTCATGGAGGGATATGTCCTCGCTCCGCAGCACCACCGCCGCCCGGCCGTATAGCCCCAGCAGCAGATCCATCCGCCTGGTAATGGCCAGGTTGATGGAGCTCTCGGGTACGCCGGTAAGGGAAACCGCTCCGCCGTCCTCCCCACCGTGGCCGGCGTCCAGCACCAGGGTGACCCCCGGCCGTCCGCCATACAGAAAGGTTTCTGCTGCCGGTTTTCCCCCATGGGCCAGAAAGTACAGGCTGCCCAGGGCCAGCGCCCACATCAGGGCCCACTTCCCCGCCAGTTTCATACCACTCCCCCCTATCCACTGGAGCATATGCGCCGCCCCGGCGGGATAGAAGGAGCCGTCCCCGCTATTCTACCATGAAGAGGCGGGATTGTCCAAGTTTCTGTTGCCTTTTCCCTGTTCAGGCGGTAAGATAATGGTATCAACGACGGAGGTGGTACCCATGATCATTGATAAGATCGAAAACGCGTCCCTTTATTACGGCCTGGGCGAGCGGTTCCAGCTGGCGCTGGAGTGGCTGGCAACGGTGGACCCCGATACCCTGCCCTCCGGGCAGAAGGTGGAGATCAAGGGAGACGAGCTGTACGCCACCCGGTTTGATGTGGACACCAAGCCCCCCGCTGACTGCAAGCTGGAGTGCCACAAGGACTATGCCGATATCCAGTTCGTGGTGTCCGGCACCGAGGGGATGGGCTATTCCCTGCCTGACGCTCCCCTGACTCAACTCAGCGAGTACACCCCGGACATCCAGTTCTTTACCACCGACTGGGATACCCTCACCATCCGGCCGGGCACCTTCTACATCGTCTGGCCTCAGGATCTCCACGCCCCCCGGGTGGCCCTGGGGGCCACCGGTCCGGTGACCGTCATTGTGGCCAAGGTAAAGCTGGTCTGATCTCCGGCCCCCGCCGCTGTCGGCGGGGGCCTTTTTCTGTCCCGCCGCATAGGATGGCTGGGGCGAAGAAACGCTCCATCCCAATCCATAAGAGGAGGGACACCCTTTGTATCACGAGAACAACGACTTGAAACCGGGCGTCTGTGAGGACGGCAGCGGTGCGCTGCCCCAGTGCGCGCCTTTGGCGGTGCCTTACGTGCCCTTTCAGCAGAATAGTCCCAAACGCTACAACCAGCAGGACGCCCTGTCCAACGGCACCCTGTTCCCCGGTCTGAATCTGCCCTTCCGTGTAAAGGAGGAGGCAGTAAAGGTACTGGGCACTCAGCTGGCAGAGCTCCAGGCCCTGGAGTTCGTGCTGCTGGAGCTTGGCCTTTACCTGGACACCCACTCTGACGACAAGGAGGCCTTTGCCCTCTTTCAGCAGTACTCCGCCCTGGAGCAGCAGGCCAGGACCAAGTATGAGGCGGCCCACGGCCCGGTGACCCAGTCCGCCGCAGCCAACGCCGCCGGCTGGTCTGCCTGGCTGGAGGGTCCCTGGCCCTGGAACGATCAGGAAGGGGGGCAAAAGTAATGTTTGTCTATGAGAAAAAGCTGCAATACCCGGTAAAGATCGCCAACCCCAACCCCAGGCTGGCCTCCTTCATCATCAGCCAGTATGGCGGGCCCGACGGCGAGCTGGGAGCCTCTCTGCGCTACCTGTCCCAGCGGTACGCCATGCCCTACCCCGAGCTCAAGGGTCTGCTCACCGACATTGGTACAGAAGGGTCATAATGACACCCGCTTTGGCGGCGGATATGGGCAATCGCATCCAGAACAAAGCGCCATTTGGCGGGCAGCAGGTTCAGCCGCACCTCCAGACGGCGGCCCGGATACACGATCATCGCATCCAGAATTTCTTTCTGAAAGGGCTCGTCCACTTCCCTGCCCAGCAGCGCCTTGAGGTGTGCTTTTACATCGCTCTGCAGCGTTTCAGTCTCATAGCTCAGCTGATCCCGTTCCCGGGCGGCACGCAGAGCAGCCTGAAGTTCCGCCAGCTGACAATCATAGCGTTCGTTCATCCATCTCATCTCCTCTTTCGTAATGTCTTTGGAAAAGAAGGCGTCCAGGATGCCTTCTTTTTTCTGCTTCACCTGCTGGATCTCATATTCCAGTTTTTCGGCGTTGTCCTCGCCGGTAGTTTCGCTGCGCTGGATCTCCGCCTTGGTGCAGGCGGTGACCTGCCCTGCGGCCCATCTGTGGGAAGTCAGAACAGCTCCTGCGGCGGTGTTCAGCACTTCATGAGCAAAGTCATCCCGGACGAGCTGGCCAATGTCGCAGCCTACTGCATTGCCCATAGGGTCCAGGTGGCTTGTCCCCTCCTGAACGGCGGTAAAGCAGCACCACTTCTTGGTGAATGTGCCGTTCTGGTAGTGCTTTTTCCGGGATACAAAGCTGCTGCCGCACAGTCCGCATTTGATCTTTCCAGAAAACACATAGCGGTTCCCATGGCCTATGCCTAACTGCCCATGGCGGTTCCGCCGGGCCAGTTCGGATTGCACCGTGTTCCAGAGATTACGGTCGATGATAGCCTCATGGTGGTTGGTAAGACAGACCTTTTCCTCAGCCCCGTAGTTATATTTCTTTTGATGGGTCAGATAGTCCGGGGTGTAGGTTTTCTTCTGCACCAGATCCCCCACATATTTTTCGTTTTTCAGAATTTTGATAATGTGGCCGTTATTCCACCGTGGGTTTCCAGTGTAAGTGAGAAATCCGGCCTCCCGCATCTCTCGGGCAATGATACTGGTCCCTTTCCCCTCTACCCCATATTTGTGAAAGATCAGCCGTACCAACTCGGCTCCCTCCGGGTTGATGGTCAGTGTTCCGTTCTTCACATCGTATCCCAGCATGGATCGCCCAAACACCACGCCGCGCTCCATCTGCCGGGTCTGGCCCCATTTGACACGGGTAGAGGTTTTCCGGCTCTCCTCCTGGGCAATAGAGCCCATGATAGACAAACGCAGCTCCGCATCCGGCTCCAATGTGTTGATGCCATCGTTCATAAAGAGAACGCCCACGCCCAGTGCCTTCAGCTCCCGAGTATAGCCGATGGTGTCCAGAATGTTCCGGGAGAAGCGGCTGACTTCCTTGGTGAGGATGATCTGGAACTTCCCCATCTTGGCATCGCTGATCATGAGATTAAACTGGACTCGCTTCTTGGTGCTGGTTCCAGTGATTCCTTCGTCGGCGTACACCTGGTACAACTCCCAATCCGGCTGGCGGTCAATGTACTCTTTAAAATATCGCTGCTGGGATGCAAAGGAGTTGGCCTGGTCCTCCTTGTCCGTTGACACCCGGCAGTAGCTTGCGACCATAATCATAGCGGTCACCTCCTGGTGGTATTATCCCAGAATGGTGACCGTTTGGCGAATGTGCAACCCCATACCTTCTCAATAAGATCCTATCCGTGGGGGAGTGTCAATTTTATTATACAATTAAACGAACATGTGTCAATTCATCTTTTGAACATACGAAGTGTCTGTTGCAAAGTGCGGTGCTTAAACCCAGACCTCAAATTTATACATTAAAAAGTTAGCAAGGACATCGAGATCAGATGTTCTTGCTAACTTTTTCTTTTGCTTGTCTTATAAGATTCTATTTTGCAACATACGGGTTGAGGGCCCTTTCATCCGGTAAATCGGAATACCTGGGGAAGGCAGTTGAGGCACAGCTCGATATGCCGGTCCGGGAATACTGTCAGATGGTCCAGCACCGTCTTGCAGAGCACCTCACTCTCTGTATCAAAACGCAACAGTGCGGCTACTTGAGATTGGATGGCATCTCTCATCTGCTGAATTTCATCGTCACGCCGCTTCCGCTCTGTTGCCTGTGCCAGACGATTCTGGAGCACATCTGATTGGATTTCATACCGCTTTTTCATAGCCAGCATATCCTCCTTGGAGATATCGCCAGAAAAATAAGAATCCATCACATTCTCCTTCTTCTTTTGGAGCTGCTCTAGTTTGAACTGCAACCGCTCTGGCGTGTTTGCTGTGCCTTCCCCTTCCCGTATAGCGTCCAGGGACAATGTGGTCACATTGTGGATGATCTCATGGGTATCCAGTGACAGGCTCTGCATGGCGATTTTCAGCATGTGCATCGCGTCATCATCCCGGATCAGCTTCCCAATGCTGCATGCGGCCCTTCCCTCACTTACAGCCGTACGGCAGCTCCAACGGCGGACTTTTGTACCACCCTTCAATGTTTTCATGCGGCTCACAAAACTAGCTCCGCACTGGGCGCATTTGATTTTCCCTGAGAATACATAGCGATTGGAGCGCCCGTCATCTTTAATCCCATGCTTATTGTTCTTCTGCATCCGAGCCTGGGCCAGATTCCAGATTTCCCGTGTGATGATCGGTTCATGGTGATCCTTCAGGCAAATGAACGGAACCTGCCCCTTGTTGGTACGCTTTTCGTGGGTAAGGTAATCAGGAGTGTAGGTCTTCTTCTGTACCAGATCACCCACATACTTCTCATTTTTCAGGATTTTGATAACGGCGCTGGGTTTCCACTTGCTGCTACCTAAGTATGTACGAAATCCCTCCCGCGTGAGAAACCGGGCAATTTCTGAGGTGCTCACCTGCTCTACCGCATACTTTTGAAAGATTAGCCGGACGATCTCTGCACCATGAGGCTCAACGGTGAGTTTGCCGCCATTGACTTCATATCCCAGCATAGATCGTCCGAACACCACTCCTTTTTCCATCTGGCGTGTCTGGCCCCAAACAACCCGGTTTGAGGTCTTACGGCTTTCATCCTGGGCCAGGGTCGCCATGATGGACAGACGCAGTTCTCCGTCGCCGTCCATGGTATTGATGTGATCGGTCAGGAATTCCACCGCCACGCCGATTCGTTTCAATTCCCGGGTGTAACTGAGTGTATCTACAATGTTGCGGGAAAACCGGCTTACCTCCTTGGTCAGGATCAACTGAAATTTTCCCTGGTGGGCGTCTTGGATCATACGGTTAAATTGGATGCGCTTGCGGGTGTTGGTTCCAGATATTCCCTCATCCGCATAAATCTCATATAATTCCCAATCTGGATTTTTTTCGATATATTCCTTAAAATAGCGTTGCTGGGATTCAAAGGAGTTTGCTTGATCCTCCTTATCCGTGGAAACCCGGCAATAGCTGGCCACCTGAATCATGGCAGCTCCCCTTTCTGCTGCATTTTTTGACCCATTTCCGGTGCTGCTGGTCCAGACAATCCTGGGCTTGGCGATACTGCATCTCATTCAGACGCCCTTGCTCCTTGAGTGCCAACAGCAGACCACCCTGCAAGAGGTACAGAAATGCGTGATCGGTTTCCTGGGTGATCTTGTGGTTATGCTCGATCTGTTCCAGAGAAGCATAGGGCTTTGTCATGCTGCCAGTCCTCCTTTCTATTTTATCGTATGCTGTATTGGTACAGGATTGACCATTTTGCCGCGAAGCCCAGGTTTCCTATCCCGCAGGTGAAGGTAGAACAGCAGATCATTGGTCGTCTTCAGAATGGTCGTTGCTAGGCAGCAGAATAAACAGAAAAGACTCCATAGCTAACCAGCCAAAGAAGGCTGCGGAGAAACTGTCGGGGAGCGTTGCTATTTCATAGTCACCAAACAGGATATCTGGGATGTGCATGGCTGCATCCAAGCA